>DATAIE010000337.1:0-4395 GCA_036262875.1 Verrucomicrobiales bacterium | reverse complement strand
GGACAGCGCGATCGGCTATGGGCTTCCCAACACCTGGATTCCGACGCCCCTGCCCCTGGGGCTGCCGCTCGACCACGTGCTGATTTCGAAGGACCTCATGGTTTTCAGCCGGGAAGTGGGTCCGCCAGCCGGTTCAGATCACCGGTGGGTAAAAGTGGTCCTAACGGTGAACAAGTAAAACCCCGCTTCGGCCCGGTCGCCTTTTCCAGGCTCTCAAACTTTTGGCGGATTTCTTCCAATAAACGGATACTGCTCAAGATCGATCACCGCCCCGCTCACCGGTCCGAACTCTTCACTGAGGAAAAGGGCCACGGTAGCGGCAATCTCCTCCGGCTTGAAGATGCGTCCGCTGGGAGCGAACAGCGCCGGCAGTTGCGCATACCAGTCCTCGGCCATCCCTTCAGCCTGTTTGGCTTTGCGCTCGTTGGGAGTGAGCACCCAGCCGGGGTTGATTTGATTGACTCGCACCCCGGAAGTGCGGTGCAGTGCATCGCCAAGATTGCGGCTCAGGGTCTGGAGAGCGCCTTTGCTGATACTGTAGGGCAGGAGATTTTCCTCACCGGAGTAGGCATTCACGCTGCCAATGTTCACCACGGCTCCGCGGGTTTCCTGCAAATGCGGCAGCGCCGCCTGAATCAGCAGCAGCGGCGCCCGGACGTTGACGGCCATGACGCGGTCGAAAAACTCAGGGGTCACATCTTCGATTCTCCCGCGCACGACCCATGCGGCGTTGTTCACCAGCCCGTCGATTTTACCAAAAGCCGTGAGGGCCGCCGCGACAATGCGCCCCGCGGACGCCGGATCGGTCAGATCGTCTTCATAATAGGCGGCCTTTCCCCCCAGTGATGCCGCCACGCGCTCGCCGTCCTCTGTGACAACGCCGTGCACCAGCACCTGCGCGCCCTCCTGCACGCAGCGGCGGGCGATGGCTTCGCCGATGCCCGTGGTACTGCCGGTAACGATGATGACTTTGCCTTCCAGTCGATTCATGCCCGGACGATGCGCGGGCCGCTGCCGCCGTCAATTTTGGTTATTGCTCCCGAGACCGTTATGGCTCCGCCGGGAATGGATCCGCGCTCAGACGGGTATTGACCTCCTGCTGCTCCGGAGACACTGGAAGCGGTGAAGGCGGCCGTGGAAGGAACGTGGCCGCCGCCGTGACGAGCGCACATGCACTCAGGAGCACGGCCACACCGAGTCCCCGCCGGTTTTCACCGCCACGGGGCACATACTGGAGAATGGTGCGCACGCGCTGTTCAAGTCCCGGTCCCGCCATGGCAGCGGAGGGAAGCGGCTGGCGCAGGAGACTGCGGAATTTTTCGGCAATATCCACGAGGTGCATCGCGTAGCCGCGGGGGGCTACGCCCGTGCTCAGGACGAGCGCATCGCAGGCCATTTCCCGCTCCCGGAGCCACGTGCGGTGGAGCATCCAGACGAAGGGATTGAACCAGTGCAGCGCGCAGGCGAGGTGACCGAGAGCCTGCATGCCGGGATCACGGCGCTTCAAATGCGCGAACTCATGAAGAAGGACCATGCGAAGCTGTTCCGGCGTCCACCGAAGGGCATCCGCAGGAAGAAAGACCGTGCCTCGCCAAAATCCGCAGGCAGCCGGCATCGTGCGCCAATGGGTGAGTCTCACCTCCGGTACGGGATGAAGGTCCAGGGTGAACGCGGCATCGCGGACTTCCGCGAGGAGTTTCATCTTCGTGGCTCTGGCGGACCGCCTTCTCCACTTTTGCAGAGTCAGCCAGCCAGGCAGAAGACGCGCCGCGATCAGCAGGAAACCGACGCTCCAAACAGCGACCGGCGCCTTCCACGAGGAGGAAAGCGAAGCCACCGCCTCGACAGCCGTCGCCATTCCCGGCATCGTGACTTCCCAGCGGGGAAGGATCTGCGCGGCAGGGAGAATCAGGAGGGCGCACAGGGCAAACGCAGCCGCCACGGTTCGCTTTCTCCCTCTCAGCTTCCAGACGGCAAAGGCCGCGACGGAGGAGATCACCAAACCGCGCAGGGCAAGATTGAGGAAGAAGTCAGGCCAGTTCACAGGAGGAGCGGTTCAAAGAGTTTCAGCGTCGGAAGCGTTTACGAGCGCCCGGATGCGCTCTATCTCCCGGTCTCCAAGTTTCAGGTCTTCGGGGTCCAGAAGCGCGGCCACGAGCTTTTCCGCGGAGTTGTCATAGAAAGTGGTGAGCAGGCGTTTGAGCGCGCTGCGTTTGGCACGGTCCGGACTCACCGTCGGCTTGTAGATATACTTCCGTCCGTCGCGCTCGTGTTTGAGGACACCCTTGTCCACCAGAATGGCCAGCAGCGCCCGCACGGCGGAATAACTGGGCGGGGAGGGAATGTTCTCCTGGATTTCCTGTGCTGACGCCTGCCCCAGGCGATAGACCGCGTCCATGATCTGACGTTCGCGGCGGGAGAGGTTCTGATTTTCGGTGGCGGGTGTCATGAGGCAGTGGTGATGCTAAGTTTTAAGCAACATGGCCCGGTCGTCAACCCCCGGGTCTGTCTTTCTGCTAAAATTTTTGGCAGAAAGCGTTTGACGGAGGGAAATTGCTGCTGAAAAATTAGCAGCGCTAACTTCCTCTGTCGCCTCTCATGATCCGCCTCCTTCCGCTCCTCGCCGCCGCAGTCACGGTGCTGACGTTCAGCAATTGCAGCATGGTCCAGAACGCTGGCGCGAGGGCAGGCGCACCGGCGTCATACAGCAATGACAGCACCCTGAGAACCGCCCGCACCACCCCCATGGTTCCCTGCTCCCCGGCGGAACGCAAGGGGCTCGCGACCGGGTTTGGCGGGCGGGTCGACGACAAGGTCTCCTCGACCATTTTTGAACGGGAACCCGGAAAACCGATGACGGTGGCGAAGATCTTTTACAACAACGCCGACGGTGCCCGCACGATGGCAGGCAGCGACTACAGCTACAGCAATTCGTTTCGTGACTACGCCAACGGGGTTTTCCGGCTGGGTCTGAGAAATCACCGCGGCGCAGCCCTCTCCGCCTATCAAAGCGGCGGCAATCTCATCTGCATCGGAGAAGACGGTCAGCGCTACTCGGTGGAGGTGGAAAATCTGAGCAACCACCGGCTGGAGTTCGTAGTCACGGTGGATGGACTGGACGTCATGAGCGGCCAAAAAGGCAGCTTCACCCAGCGCGGCTATGTGCTTTCCCCCGGGGAGCGTCAGGAAATCAAAGGCTGGCGCACTAGCATGAACGAGGTGGCCTCGTTCAAATTCGGGGATGTGCTGGGGTCCTACGCCAACAAGGCAACGGGTGACGCCAGCAATGTCGGCGTCGTCGGGACGGCGGTGTTTGCCGAACGCGGCACCACTCCCAAACCCTACGCAGGCACCGACGCCTACCGCCGGCTGCACGCTGATCCCTTTATCGCGGCCCCGGAAAATTCACGGTTCGCGAAACCTCCCCAGTAAGCGCTTTTTGCAGAGAACTGAAGCACCACAGTTGCCGCCGGCTGCACGGTCCCCGCAGCCGGCGGTTTTGTTTTCGGATATCTGCATTCTGTGAATGATCGTTCGCCGGGATAAACTTCCCCTGGTGCATCGTCCTGGCTTCCGGAAGCATGGCGGTTTCCATGCCCGCGTTCACCGTCATCCACACTGCCGACTGGCACCTCGGGGTCCGGTTGCGTGAGCTGGACAGAGTGGCCGAACACGAAGCCTTTCTCGCGTGGCTGACGGATACCATCGAACAGGAAGCGGCGGACCTGCTCGTGATTGCGGGTGATGTATTCGACAGCGCCAATCCTCCCGAAAGCGCCCGCCGCATGTGGTATAATTTTCTCGACGGGCTGCACCGGCGCTGCCCGCGATGCAGCGTGGTCGCCGTGGCGGGGAATCACGATTCCCCGCATGTTCTCGAATCGACGGCTTCCCTCCTTTCCGGCATCGGCGTGCATGTCACAGGAGAGATGCCGGCGGATGCGGCGCAGTGCCTCCGTGTCTTTCCTGACAAGTCAGGAACCCCCGCGCTCATCCTGGCCGCCGTGCCGCTTTTGAGGGACCGTGATCTCCGCCGCGGCGGCGATGATTCGACCGCTTCCGACATCCAAACCCAGCTTCGGGAGGGCATCCGCCTGCGGTACGCCGCCGTGGAGGAAGAGGCGAAACGATTGAAGGAATCCCACGGGTGTGCCGTGCTGGCGACGGGGCACCTGACGGTGTCCGGCAGCAGTCATTCGGAAAGCGAACGCGACATCCATGTCGGCAATCTGGGGGCGGTGAATGAAACTGTTTTTGGAAGCACTTTCGACTATCTCGCGCTGGGCCATCTGCACCGACCGCAGCACACCGGGGGAGGCAGAGTGCGCTACAGCGGCTCGCCCATTGCACTGAGTTTTTCTGAATGGCAGGACGCCAAGGAGGTGCGGGTGCTGA
>DATAIE010000336.1:0-10628 GCA_036262875.1 Verrucomicrobiales bacterium | reverse complement strand
TCCCGTCAGCAGCAGAATCCGATGATGCCGCAGGCGGGTGTGGAGCAGGCCTCCACGCTGAGCCGTCTCCTCCCGGTGTGGGGTTATTCCTTCGACACTACGAAGATCGTTGCGGATCCTTCCTACGGCATGCCCCTTGGACAAAATCTGGTGAACCCCACCATTCTGATGTTGGGACCGGAGGCCGTTGGCGACAACGATGACGAACTCACCAAGGATTTGACCTCGTTCTTCTCCGTCTACGCCGGCGGATTCAGCGGCTCTCCCGCCTCCGGCCTGAAGGAAACGGTTTTCCTGAAGACCTCCGACCGTCACGGAATGGTGGCAACCACCTATGCGGATGCCAATCCTCAGGGAGCGGAAGCTGTTAAACACGCCCAGGAGCTGACTTACAAATTGCAGTCCGAAGGCAAGGCGAGACTCATTGCCCTCCGCTTGCAGGGCAAATTCAAAACGGCCTTCCCGGAAGGCAAGCCGCCGCCACCCAAAAAAGAGGACAAGCCGGCCCGCGGAGGAATGCCACCTGGCATGCAAGGCTTGAACTTCGGTGAACAGGGTGCCCAGGGAGAAACAGGAACTCCTGCAGAACCCGGGAAGAACGAGCCTGCTCCGGCGGCACCGCCGGCAGCCCCCGCTCCCGCCCCGGCCACACCGGCGGCCACGGAACCGGCTAAACCCGCCACGGCGACCACTCCGCCCGTTTCGGCAACGACCCCGCCGGTTTCCGCCACCACTCCCCCGGTGAGCATTACCCCGCCTGCTTCCGGAACGCCTGCCCCGGCCCCTGCCACTCCCCCCGCAGCGCCTGCGCCGACGGGCACTCCCGCGCCCGCCCCGGTCACTCCTCCGGTTCCGGCTCCCTTGCCGGTGACACCGCCGGCCCCCACCGGGACGCCTGCTCCCAACACCCCTCTGCTGCCTCCCCCCGCCGGGACTCCGGCGACCCCGGCTGCACCGGATGCCAACACCCTTAAGGAAGCCACCGCAGAGGGCATCGTTTACCTGGTCGGCGACTCCGACATGATCGCCGATCTCGGTCCTAACGGCAATTCCGCCAACTTCGCCCTCGCCATGCGCATGGTCGATCAGGCCGCCGGTGACCGCGATCTTCTGTCCGTGCGGGGCCGCGGTGCCGCCACTCGTCCGTTCTCCACGCTCAAGCAGATCATTCAGGATGCCAATCAGAAGATCCAGAAGGATGTGCAGACCTGGCAGGCGGATGTGCAGGCCGCACAGGATGAAATCAAAAAGATCACGGATCGCAAAGACCGCATTCAGGCTTCTATCGTAGCCCGCAAGGAACTGCAGACCAAGATCGAGAAGCTGAACAAGCAAATCTACCAGGCGCAGAAGGATGCGAAGAAGGAATACGACGGCGTTATCTTCAATATCAAATGGAAGAACGTGTTCCTCCCTCCTCTCATCATCGCTCTCGCGGGTCTTGCCGTGTATATTATCCGCCGGTTCAAAACCGCAGCTCACTAATCATCAGCAATGAACACTAAAACGCTCATCATACTTGGCGGCGTCCTCGTGGCCTCGGTCACGGCGGTGGTGATCAAGATGTCCAGCAACGCGGACACCTTCACCCAGCCCTCGGCGATCGTGGGAGACATGCTTCTTAAAAACGTCTCTCTGGATAACGTTGCCTCCATCAGCATCAACGACGGGAAGAACTCCGTGGACCTGGCGCTCAAGGATGGAAAATGGCAAATCCCCTCGCGCGACGGCTTCCCCGCGACCGTGACGGACATCAACATGCTCACTGACACCTCCTTCAATCTGAAGGTGCGGGACGTTATCGCGGACATCGGCAAGAGCCAGTATCCGCGCCTTGGCCTCGCCGATGCGGGGGAGGGCATCAAGCCGGAGGAAACCGGCAAGGTGGTCGTCTTCAAGGACTCCTCCGGAAAGGAACTGGGCAAGCTTGTCGTCGGGCGCACCCAGGAAAAGAAGGCGGACGCTCCCTTCAGCATGTCCGGTCCGGAACCAAGTCCGCAGTGGATCCGTGTGAATGCAGAAACGACCATTTATAAAACGGCGACGGGCTTCTCGAAACTCGACGGCCAGCCAAAAGCGTGGCTCGACAAAGAGAAGTTCTTCAAAGTGGAGCGGCACAAGTCCATCGCAGTCACCGGTCCTACTCCGGAGGAGTCGTGGAAAGTATTCCGCGAAGCGGAAAACGGAGAAATGAAACTGGACGCTCCGAAACCCGGCGAGGAATTCGATCCCTCCAAGGCCGCGAGTCAGGGCAGCGTCTTCAATTATGTTTCCTTTGAAGACATCCTGCCCGCTGCCGAAAAGGACAAGGCCGCGCTGGACAAGCCCGTCTACACGGCGGTGGTCGAGACGTTCGACGGCCTTACCTACACGGTGAAAGTCGGAGCCAAAGTCGCCGCCGATCCCTCGGCCACCTCCGGTTCCGAGAGCTATTACATCAGCTACAGCGTCGATGGAAAGCTGGATGAAACTGTCCCTCCGTATGCCGCTCCACAGCCCACCGCTCCGGCGGCCCCCGCCGCGGACGCCAAGGACGAGGACAAGAAGAAATACGAGGAGGCCAAAAAGGCGCACGAGACAGCCATGAAGACCTGGGAAGACGGAAAGAAGGCTGCTGAAACGAGCTTCCAGGAAACCCTGAAAACGAAGAAGGAAAAGCTCGCCGCCGAGCAGGCCCTTCAAACCCGCATTTTTGTGGTCACGAAGTCACCCACGCTTGAACCCATTATGAAGAAGCGCGCTGACTTCATGAAGGACAAGCCCGCCGCCCCGCCTGAGGGTGCCAACCCCTCCGGGACGAATCCCGGGACGCCGGTTCCCCCTCACGGTACGCCCGCGCCCGGCGTCAAGGTATTGCCGCCCAAAGTGTCACCTTTGCCGCCGAAAAACGGAGCAAAGATTGAAGCGGTGACGCCTCCGATCGAAGTCACCATTCCTGGTAAAGAGCCTGCCAAAGAAGCCCCCAAGGTGACGCCGCCTGCTCCCCCTCAACCGCCGAAAGCGGACGACAAAGCCAAGGCCGCGGACAAGGACAAAAAGAAGCTGAAGTAACCGGGCCCGATCGAAAATTCCGGCTATCTGCCGAAGGCAGCGCTCCATCACCGCATGAGGGCGCTGCCTTTTCTTTTGGCGGACAAACCGTGTTCCAGCTTCACCGTATGTGCGAACTTGGAGCTTGAATGCACCCCGGCCCCGGCCTAATCGACTCTGCCATGCAAATTCCTTTGGAGGACAATTTCGAAGACATCATCAGCAAGGCCCAGAGGGGCCTTGGATTCAATGATGAGGAGCTGGCGTTCCGCGCGGGGATCTCTGTGGCAGCCCTGCGGGACATGAAGTCCGGTCGCGTTCTCGAAGGCCCGGCCAGACTCGTTTCGCCTCTCCTGGGGCTGCATGCCGACAGTCTCCTCGCAGTGGGACGCCATGCGTGGAAACCCGCACCTGTGGAACTGACGGGGCTGCTGGCATTCAATACCCTTCACGGTGACATGACGGTGAACAGTTTCATCGTGTTCGACCCGGAGACAAAGTCCGCCGCGTTGTTCGATACCGGTGCGGACGCGTCCGGAGGGCTCGCGGCCATCATGGACCTCGGGCTCAAACTGGAGCGCATCTACATTACTCACACGCATCCGGATCACATTGCCGCGCTGCCGGCTTGGAAGACAGCGTTTCCGGATGCGGCGGTGAAGGTTGGTCGCGGAGAGCTTTTCGATGGAGCAGAACCGGTGGATGACGGGATGACGTTCACCCTGGGGAAACTCGCCATCACTGCGCGGGAAACCTCCGGCCACTCCCGCTGTGCGATGACTTACATCGTGGAGGGGCTTGCCCAGCCGCTCGCCATCGTGGGAGATGCCCTGTTCTCTGCCAGCATGGGAGGAGCCCAGGGCGCATGGTCCGCCGCGCTGACCGCAAACCGCCGCAGGATATTCTCCCTCGCCGGTTTCACCGTGATCTGTCCGGGACACGGACCTCTGACCACCGTGGCGGAGGAGCGCGCACACAATCCTTTCTATCCCGAATTCAAACCACCCGCCAACCCAGCCATGCAGGAAAAGATCGCATTCGTAGGAGTCGGACGCATGGGTGCCAATATGGCCCGCCGCGTCAAGGAAACCGGTTATCAGGTGACCGCCGTTTATGACGTCAACATGTCCTCGGCGGCGGATCTGGCCGCGGAAATAGGAGCCACGGCGTATGACAAGCTCAGTGAAGTGACCGCCGCTGCTGACGTGATCTTCACCGTGGTGACCAATGACGAGGCCATGAAGGCGATCTTTTACCGGGAAGGAGACAATCTCCTGACCGGTGCCGCCGGCAAAATCTTCGTCAACTGCGCCACGCTCTCGCCAGGCATGCATGTGCAGATCGAGAAGGATGCCGAAGCTGCCGGCGCGTCGAGCATCGAAGGCTGCATGGCCAGTTCCATTCCCCAGGCGCGTCAGGGCACGCTGCAACTGATGATCGGCGGGAAGAGGGAGGTCTTCGATAAAGTGGAGCCGCTGCTGAAAAAGATGAGCGCGGTGCTGACCTACGTGGGACCCGCCGGCAAGGCCGCGGAGGTGAAGGCTCTCGTCAACATGGTGATGAACATCAACACCGCCGCGCTCGCCGAAGGCTTGGGCCTTGGCGCAGCGCTGGGGCTCGACCTCACCATGCTCAGCCAGATTTTCAGTGTCACCGGTGCCAACAGTCGCGTCCTTCAGACGGACGGTGAAGACATGGTCAATCGTGAGCACTCGTGCTTTTTCAGTGCTGAGCACGCCGCCAAGGACAGCAATATCGCGCTCGCCCTGGCGAAAGAGAAGGGTCTTGCGCTTCCTCTCGCCGCTGCCACCGCCGCGCAGTACGAGCGCATGGTTAGCGAAGGTCTCGGTGAATTGGACAAGTCAGGTATTGCGGAACTCACGTTTCCCGGAAGAACCGCTTACCCCGCGAAATAACCGTCCGGAACTCACAGGTCACTGTGGTGCCAGCACTTCCTGCACTACCTGATCGAAGTCTTCCAGGGTGAACGGCTTTGGCAGGAAACCTGCAAATCCGATCTCCTGGAATTTCTCGAGGTCGCCGTCTGTGTACTGACCGCTGGTCGCGATGACGGTGACGTCCGGATCCAGCCGGCGCAGGGCATCGAAAACCTCGATCCCGTTCAGACCGCCGCGGAGGTTCAAATCCAGCAGAACGGTGTCGTACCGGCGGCGTGCACGGAGCCGGTCGCGGTAAGACTGGATCCCTTCGTCGCTGGTGGCGGCCGTGATCACTTCGAATCCGTAAACTTTGCCAATCTGCTCCAGGGCACGGCGCACCCCGTCTTCGTCATCCACGACGAGCATGGAGGGCATCCCTTCCTCCTCCTGGGGAACGGCCTGCGGTGTGAGGACCGGGACGGGCGGGGAATCGGGAGGGAGAGGCTCCGCAGTGGCCGCGGGTACAGGGGCGGTAGCCTGGCGCGGAACCAGCGGGGGAAGTGATGAGCCCTGGGCAAAAGTGACCGGTGGCAAGGCAGGCGCTTCCTCCGGAGCAGGGACAGCGGGAGTTTCCTTTTCGATTTTTTCCGCCGCCGGCAGGAAGATGAGAAAAGCGGTGCCAACATTGGGACGGCTCTTCACATACATGTCGCCGCCGTGATCGCGCACGATCTGATAACAAATCGGAAGGCCGCAGCCGTTGCCGTTATCCTTGGTGGTAAAGCAACTGTGGAAGAGATGCGGCATGTGCTCCTCCGGAATGCCCGGACCCCAGTCCCGCACCGAAATGTGCACATAGTTGCCCGGCTTGAGCGCATGACCTTCGGAGGCGCCCACTGCGGCATTGGTGGCTTTCACCAGGAGCTTGCCGCCGTTGGGCATCGCCTGGCAGGCATTGCGGACGAGATTGAAGATGACGCGTTCGATCTGGTTCAGATCGATCTCGGCTTCGTGGAGATCCTCGGCCACTTCCAGCGACCAGTTCACATTTTGAGCACAGGTGGCCAGGCGCATGGCGCGGCCCAGAAGACCGTCGAGACGGAAACGCTCGCGGACCGGAGGCCTTGGGCGGAAGCAATCCAGGAAGTCTTTGGCAAGGTCGGCAGCGCGGCGCGCGGATTCATATGCCACCTGGAGTTTACCGTGGAGATCGCCGCCATCGGGGACCTGACGGATGGCAACCTGCACCGGAAGCAGGATGGCGGTTAGTGCGTTGTTGAATTCGTGGGCGACGTAGCGCGCGGTGTCCCGAATGGTTTCCACGAGATCCTGCTGATACTTGTCCGGCGTGGGAGGAGGTGTTTCCCCGGGAGCCGGGGCCTCTGCTGCGGGATGCGGAGCGGGGGAGGGGACTGGTTGCGCGGGCTGGAGATCCGGAGTGGCGGTGAGAATGTAGTTCAGCGTGCGGCCATTTCCGTCCTGCACCGGCACTGCCGTCCAGCGGCACGGGGTGGGCTGGCTCTGCACATGATTCAGCGCCGCTTTGGCCTCCGCCGGTTCCTGAGGGCCTGTCGACAGGCTGGCCAGCATGCTCAGCAGTGCATCGCCGTCACAGAGTGCGCCCAGCGGCACGTCACAAAGACTTGCTACCGGAACCCCCGTCGCCTCAGCCATCGCTTCGTTCGCATAGAGCACCTTTGGCCCCGGAGCGGTCAGCGGATCGTTCTCCACCACGATCACCGCATCGCTCACCTGATCCAGCGCGAGACGCAGGTGGTGATTCACTGCCATAATTCGCTCCAGCGATGGCATGGATGGACTGGAAAAAGACAAAACAGCGGGTGGTATCAAATTGGGATGGCCCGGCAGAGGCCACGGGCGCAATGTTTAAGCTGACTTAAATAACGAGGCGAGAACATTTTGCGAAAAAATGATTTAACCGGAAAAACCCCGGCTTCTGAGCATACAAATCCCGTGGGTACCATAAGTCCCATGAATCTTTTTCCTTTTTCAAGGATTTGCTATGCCGTCCGGCTGAGCCCCAGCACGTCGCGGGACTCTGCATAGCCCGGGGCGGGGCGGCCGTATTCGCTGGCGGTAACGCGGGCGAGACCGGCAAGGTGACGCCAGCGCAACGATGCACGGGTGGCCTGGAATTCCTCACTGACCGTGCGGAAATATTTCTCGGCGTGCAGCGCTCCGTCTTCGCTGATGGCATATTTCAGTAGCAAATCGAAGACCCCTTTTTCGGGCAGTCCTTTCGTGCCGTAGTGATGCACCAGTCCGCAGGCGCGTGCCTGGAGGTTTCCGCGAATGGCCTCCTCCAACTGTTTCAGCAGTTCCGCCGGATCGCTGGTGGTGACTTCGCTGACGTGCCGTTTCATGGGCAGCGCCTCCCAGTTCAGGAAATCCCCGCCGCGATTCGACCGGTCTTCGGAGGCCTGCCACGCGCCCATGATGAGACAGGCGCAGGTATTCCGCGGATCGCTGACGCGGGCGAGGTTCCGCCATGCGTTGGCGGAGTCGCTGGCATGAACACCGATGGAATCACCATGCACACTGCCGATGGGTTTGCCGGTGATTTCCTGGCCGGGCGTGCGCCCATGGTCCCGCAGCATGAGTTGATTCGCTGCAAGGGAAATGGCCTCACCGATACCGGCGGGATCGAATCCGTCGGCGAGAGCTTTGGCCACAGCGGTGGCGGCTTCCGCCGGGGAAGTGGCAAAAATCACGCGGGCGAGTTCCTCCACCTGGGCGTCATCCATGGGTTTCGTGCCCTGTTCTTTGCGCGGCAGATGGTTGTCGGACAAAAGCTTCGCCAGCATTTGAGCGGATTTTTCCCATTCCGGCGAGCGCCAGGATTCGGCTCTCAAACAATAGCGCAGGCTCTGGCGCAGCAGGGTATGCGCATGCTCGCGGCCCACCACGGGAAGCAAGTCCCACGCGCGGTACGGCAGCACCGTGCGGTGCACTTCCTGGTCCTCCTCGACCGATGGCAGCAGAGCGGTGAGCATGGCCTCGGGGGAGCCCGACAGACTCGCGAACAGCGCTTCTGCGCCCGCCATGTTTTTGGCCTTCACGAGTTTTTTCAATTCTTCCGCGGCATCGGCTCCGGCGGGCAGGGGAGACGGCGTCACCGCATGAAGCACCTCGTTCTTCCGTCCGCCGTGCTCCTGAATACGGTTCGTATTGCGATAGAGCACTTTGAACACCGGCAGCGCGGCCATCTCCGATGGCATGGTGCGCGACATGTGCAGCGCAGGCGCCAGCGCCATGATGGTGTGGAATCCGATATAGTCCTCGCCGCCAAACGACCGGGCATTGGCGAGCGCCGCCGCCGCCACCATACGGTCCAGAGCGATTCCCTCTTTGAGTTTGGCCGCCAGCGCCGGCTGGAGTTTCGCTACCGGTGTCTCCTGCATGAAGCAGACGAGTGATTCCATCGCGCCAAAGTTCAGTGCGCCTCCGGTGGCTGCCTCCTCTGCGGCAGAGGCCGTTCCCAGCCCCAACTCGGCGAGCAGCGCGGGACCCAGTGCCGTGGCGAGGACCCCTTTTCCGACGTTATTTAGAAAATCGCGGCGTTTTTGTGGTTCGTTCATAATGAATCCTCCTGATTGAGTTAATGAACGAGTTTACGGGGAGCCGGTTGTCAGGGGAAATGGTTTTTAAGGCTCGTTTGCGGCGGGCGCGATCCGGCACCGGAAGACCAGTTCCGCGCGAAAACTATCGCGGTGCTTCCACTGTGCGCAGCAGCGACGTAAGGACATCATCGACCTTTTGCCCGCTGATGGAAAGTTCCGGCGCCAGGGTAACCCGGTGGCGCAGTACCGGCAGCGCGGCCTGTTTGACATCATCAGGAGTGACGAAGATGCGGCCCGCGAGGAGGGCGAAGGCTTTGGCGGTTTTGACGAGGCTGATCGCGCCGCGCGTACCCGCTCCGAGAGTGAGTCCCTGCATTTCGCGGGTGGCACGAACGATGCGGACGGCGTAGGCGGTGACATCCGGGCGGCACTGCACGGCGACGGCGGTGCGCTGAAGGGCGAGGATTTCATCGGATCCGCAGAGCTGCTGGACGTAGGCGGGATCGAGCGAGCCGCTGCCGGTGCCGGAGGCCACTGCATTGACGATGCGCTCCTCCTCCTGTGGACCGGGATAGTCCACGATGACCTTCATGAGAAACCGGTCGAGCTGCGCCTCCGGCAGGGCGTAGGTGCCCTCCTGCTCGATGGGATTTTGCGTCGCGAGGGTCATGAAGGGCGGCGCGAGCGGCAGCGTCTGGCCATCGATGGTGACCTGACATTCCTGCATCACTTCCAGCAGGGCGGCCTGCGTCTTGGCCGGGGCGCGGTTGATTTCGTCGGCGAGCAGCAGGTTCGCAAAGACGGGTCCTTTGCGCAGCTTGAATTCCTGGCGTCCCATGTCGTAGAGCGTGTGGCCGGTGACATCGCCCGGCATTAGATCCGGAGTGAACTGGATGCGTTTGAATACACCGCCAAAGCACCGGGCGAGCGCGAGCACGAGATGCGTTTTTCCCAGTCCGGGCTTGCCTTCGAGGAGCACGTGTCCACCCGCGATGAAGGCGACCAGCACTTGATTCACGACTGCGTGTTGACCCAGAAATACGGTGCTGAGCTGCTGATGCATCGCCCGGAGGAGCGCCGCGGCAGTGGCGAACTCATCAGTGCCGGGAGTTGCCGGCGGACCGGCGGTTTCGACGGGCGGCGCTTCGGCGGAAGGTGGCATCGCGGGCGGCTGCCATGCGGGAGGATTCGGATAGTCCATAGGATAGTGTGAGACCGGCTAGAGAGTAACCCCCAGGGATTGCTGGAGTTTTTGAAGAGTGATGGCGGCGGCGACAGGATCGCCCGGATCGTTGCTGGTGTTAAGAGCCTCGCTGACGGCGGCAACGGGAATGCCGGCCCGCGCGGAGAGATTTTCTGCGAGACCCTGCCCCTGCTCGTGCACCCCGCGCTGGGCGGCGGCCTGGTGAACGGCCCGCCGAGCGGCGGCGAGCAGGGCGTGGTGTCCGGCCCGTTCCGAAAGGAACATGCCGGCCTCATCCAACTGCGTGCCAAAGTGCCGGACACTGGATTGGTCCGCCGGCAGTGCCCGCCCGAATCTCGGAAGGTGCCGCCACAGCCAAAGAATCACGAGCAGCACGGTCGCGGTCAGCGGCATCCACGCATATTCCACCAGCATGCCCCACAGCGTGGTTCTTCCTCCGAGGATGAGCAGCAGCGATCTGCTGTGATGCAGTTGCAGCAATTCATAGAGCACGGAGGCGTTGTCGGCGTGGTCGATGTAGCGGTTCCGGAACGGTTCGGCTGTGGCCAGCAGGGTCACGCGCCCTGACTTGTAGGAGAAACTGGCAAGAGCCGCGGAATCGTTTTCCCCGGCCAGGACATCCGGGTGCCATCGTCCGAGTTTCAGGCCCGCGGGATTTCCGCATTCAAGCGTTGCCGGTTCGCCGTCTTCGAAGGAAACCTCGGTCACTTTCGAAGGGGTCGTCTCTGCAAAGCTTACGTTGAGTTCCTTGAACACCGGAGCAGCCGCGTCCTTTACCGGTTTGTCGTTGTTTTCGAAGTCGAAGAGATCGCTCTCCCGCCAATCGTTTCGGAACCGGTCCGTGCCGGAGCAGGCGACGATGAGGTGTCCGCCGCGGCCGGCCCATGCCAGCGCCTCTTTAGCCGCGCCGCGGGATCCGATGATGTCTGCGGA
>DATAIE010000335.1:0-2467 GCA_036262875.1 Verrucomicrobiales bacterium | reverse complement strand
CGTGCCGGAGCCTTCCACAGCACTGCTCGCGTCTGCGGCATGTGCCGTCTTCCTGCGCCGCCGCCGCACGGCTTGAAAGGTCCTGACCAGAGTTCACTGCTTTCCGGCGTTCAGCCGCGCAAATCCCCGCGCCCGCAATCCCGCAGGCACCGTTCCTCTGAAGACCACCGTTTCCCGTCCGGTCCCGGAGGCCACGGGAGCGCCCACAGGCACGCTGACGGCACTCCATCCGCTCAGATCGAACGAAAATTCCGGAGTGTAGGTGAGATCGAGAGTCCCCAGCGGGCGGCTGAAAGTCAGCGTCAGGAAATCTCCCGCTTCGGGATTGGTTTTCCCCGCCTTCGGCAACTGGCTTTCCGGAGTGACACTTCGCGGATCGGTTCCGAGCGCATACTCCATGAGATTCACCAGGCCGTCAGCGTCCGGATCGTCCTGGAGTCCTGACAATCCCTGGGATGCCAGTTCGCTTTCGGTGAAATGATAGTGCAGCCAGCTTTCGAACGTCAGGGAATATCCCGTCGACGCACTGCCCGGGGAACCGTTCAGTTCAGCGCTGATGGCCCATGCCGCCGGGTCATTCGGGTTCCCTGGCACCGTTTGATTGATCGCCACCATCGAATAGCCGCCGCCATCCACAGGAAGGTGCCAGGAGTCGCGATAGGTGAAGTCCAGTACCGTCTGACCAAACGGGTCGAGCAGCACCAAACGCTCCCCGGAGTTGTCGAGCTGCCCTGCATATTCACCATAGACCGTGACACCCGCGCCGTACCGCCGCGCAAAGGCCACCGCATTGGACACGAGAACAATCGTGGCGTTGGGTCCAATCACGCTGCCCTGCGGAAACGTGTAGTCGATACCCTCCACAAAAGCCGCTCCTGACAATTCCAGCGGGCCGGCAGTGACGTTCCTGATTTCAATAAATTCAAAATCATCATCCGTCAGCGAAGCGTCCGGCAACTGTTCCGCGGCGGACGGGTTGGCAGGGTGATAGTGCAATTCGCTCACAATGAGGGACTGCGCTCCGGCCGGAACCCCGGTGAGGTACCAGAGGTCCAGCGGCGCACTCCAGTCACCGGTGGCATTGCGCGCACGGGCGAGGAGGTGGCTGGTGGCATTGATCGTCACAAACGGTGAGGGATTCCCCGTAATCAGCACGGTGGCGGCTGGATTGGGAGTTCCTCCAGGCGACCGGGGATCTGTCCCGTTCAAGGTGACATACACTGTTTGGGGGGAAGAAAAGGTCACAGGCGTTCCTGGAGAGACGGCCCCCGCCGGCACACCGGCCACTGGCATCGCAACGAACTGCGTTTCCATCCAAGCGAGGCGCGCCGCAGCCCAGTCTTTCACATATTGCACATGCCCCGCCCACGTTTCGGAGGCATTGGTGAGATTGGCAGGCAGAAATGCCTGAAAGCCGGTCGTGGCGCTTCCCAGGGTGCCCCATTTGATGAAGTTGCGTTTCTGCGGCGAGTCCGCCGCCCCGTGATCACTGAGTTCTGCGGCGAGCGCATCCACCCGTGCGGCGAAGCCTGCATTGCCCAAAACACCCCGCCGCAGCGTTTGCAGCGTGTCGACGAAGAGTTGCTTGAAATCCGGGTCCTGCATCATCAGGCGCGTCCAGTCGAGCCGCGCCATGGTCGCGGTGTGAGCCGAGTCGGACAGTCCGTTTTCCCGCGCCCCGCGGTTATATCCGTTGTTAAACTGCCAGCCGGAGCCGGTGGCAGGGTCCACGTCGGTGCGGTGCGAGTTGAAACAACAGGAAACGCCGAAGCTCAAGTCATAGTCCCACAGTGGGCCCGCCATCAGTTTTTGCCCGCGGTCCTTGTAAAAATAAGCGCTGCGGACATACCCGTCCTGCGCCCTGACAAACTCGGTGAGAGCCGCCATCCGCGCGAAGGAACCGGCATCGGCCCATGCACGATAGCCGGTCACCGGATCGGCGAAACCCGGGGTTCGCAGAGATGTGTTGAAACCATTCACCCAGTTACTGATGAATGCCGTCTGCGGTGCAGTGGTCAGCGGATCGTGAATCTCGGCGAAGGACCAGCCGGAAAGCCTCGTTTCGCTGGCCACGCTGGCCTCTTGCCTCATCAGATAACCCCCGTCGTTGTCAGCAAATCCGTCCACCCTGCTAAGATCGAGCCGGCCTTTTCCGATTTTCAGAGATTCCGTCAGGATATAGACGCCGGCGTAGTCTGCGCTGGTGATCGCTCCGCCGTCTGTGTTGAGAAAGACCTCGCAATACCGCGTGCCAGGAGCGGGCAGGCCGAAGTCCTTGCCGAGGCCGAAAACGAGCGGGTTCCGCAGGAGCGATTCATCTGAGTAGGGGGCACTCAGAACCCAGTCGGAGTCCGCGGAGAGGCCGAGCAGAGATTCATCCTTGTCGGCATTCGATTCATTCCAGGTCTCGAGCTTGTATTGTTTTTTCGGAAACCCGGAACTCGACTGTCCGCGCACGCGCAGCCCG
>DATAIE010000334.1:0-3780 GCA_036262875.1 Verrucomicrobiales bacterium | reverse complement strand
GCCAGAAGAGCGGCAGCTACTCATATACCTCCACAGAGAAGGCGACGACGGTCATGGAAAAGAAAGTGACCATTCCCGTCGAGGGGCTGCCTTTCAGCCTGCCGGTGAATAAGACTGGTCGCTACCGGCTGACCCTGCTGGATGCCGCCAGCAGTGGCCTGTGCGAGTTTGAGTTCAATGTGGTCGGCAAGGGCAACAGCAACCGCAGCCTGGAACAAAACGCAGAGCTGGAGATGGAACTCGCCAAAGACGAGTGGAAGGGCGGAGAGGAACTGGAATGCAGCCTGCGGGCTCCGTTCACCGGCTCCGGGCTCCTTACCATCGAGCGTGAAAAGGTGCTGGGCTGGAAATGGTTCAAGAGCGGCGCGACCGATTCCGTGCAGAAGATTCGCGTGCCGGATTCACTTGAGGGTTCCGCGTATGTGAGCGCTTCGTTCGTCCGCGCGCTGGATTCGCCGGAAATCTTCATGAGCCCGCTGAGTTACGCCGTGGTTCCGTTCCAGGCGAACATGGGGAAACACCGCACGGAGGTGCAGCTCGATTGCCCGCCGGTCGTGGTCCCGGGCAGCAAGCTGAAGATCGGCGTGCGCAGCGCCGTGCGTTCGCGGACCATCGTCTACGGTGTCGATGAAGGCATCCATCAAATCACGAACTACAAATTGCCGCAGCCGCTCGATTTCTTCCTGAGAAAACGGAGTCTGGAAGTGCAGACGATGCAGATTCTCGATCTGATTCTGCCGGAATTCACCGTGCTGGGCCGGTCCCGCGCCTTTGGCGGAGACGGCGACGAAGAGGGGGCGGTGAACATGACGCTGAATCCGTTCAAGCGTCGCCAGGAGGCTCCCGTCGTTTACTGGTCGGGGATCATCGAGACCGGGCCGGAGCGCAAGGAAGTCGAGTATGAGGTGCCCGATTACTTCGCGGGCCAGCTCACAATCATGGCGGTCGCCGCGGGCGGAACACATATGGGCTCGGCCCAAACGAAGACGCTGGTGCGCGGTCCCTTCGTGCTGAGTCCGAACGTGCCGCTGTTTGCCGCGCCGGGTGACACCTTCACCGCGTCGCTGACGGTGGCCAACAACAACGAGGCGGGCGGAGCTTCCGGCCAGGTGCGGGCCTCGCTCAAAGGCTCACCGAATCTGGAAATCGTTTCCGCGCCGGAGACGTCGCTGATCATTCCCCTGGGCAAAGAGGGCACGGTTCGTTATCAGGTAAAAGTGAAAGAACCGCTCGGCAATGCCACACTGACTTTCCGGACAGAGGCCCCGGGCGCCAGCGCTGAACGGAATGTGACGCTGAGCGTGCGCCCCGCTTCGCCGCGGATGACCACCGTTCAAAGCGGTTGGTTCCGCACGCCGGAGCATCTGGTCAAGACAACCCGTCCGATGCATAACGAGTTCGCCGAACGCGAGGTATCCGTGTCCACTCTGCCGCTGAACCTCGCGAAGGGTCTGGAGAAATGGCTGCATGAATTCCCCCACGGCTGCACGGAGCAACTCGTCAGCAGGGCGCTTTCGCGCACGATTTTGAGCGGAGAGGCGTCCTTCGGCTTTGACCGGGCGGAAGCCTCGAAAGATCTGGACGCTGTGTTCGCAACCCTGCGCAACCGGCAGATGCCCTCTGGAGGTTTTGGCCTGTGGGGGAAGGACGGCGCCGGCGGCGGGATCGAATTGCTGACTCCTTATGTGGCGCAGTTCCTCACCGAGGCAAAAGAGGCGGGGTTTGCGGTGCCGCAGGACCTGCTCACAGGTGCGCTGAAACGCCTGAAAGTGATGGCGGCGGAACATCCCAACACCCCCCGCGAGCAGGCGATCGTGGCGCGGACGATTTACCTGCTGACCCGCAACGGCGAGGTCACGACCAACTACGTGCTCAACCTGCGGGACACGCTGGACAAGGAACTGAAGGACAAATGGCAGACGGGAAATGCTGTCCCCTGGATGGCGGCCTCTTACATGCTTTTGAAAAAGACGGAGGATGCGAACAAGCTCATTGCCCCCTGGCTTGAAGCCCGTCACAAGGCGGCTCTCGCCAATGCCGCCGCGCCCGCATGGACCTACTACGATGAGCAGCCGCTGGCCACGGAGGCGCTGGGACTCATGCTTGTGAGCCGGCATTTCCCCGAACTCGCCGGCAAGCTGAACTACGAAGACCTCCGGCCCATCACCCGAGGCCTGGAGCAGGCGGAGTTCAATACCTATTCCGCCGCCAGTTGTATCTTCGCGCTGAAGGCGTGGTCGGGCCTCCAAAAGAACACGGGCATTTTCACCTCCCTGCATGAAACCGTGCCGGGTGCGGAGCCAAAGCTGCTCACGCCCGTGGGAGCGGGTGTGGTTTCGGCGGCTTTTTCGGAGGCCGCGCAGGCGGTCAAATTCGGCATCATCCGTCCGGAGGGCGCACCGGATGTGGGGGCCTACTATCAAATGGTGGAGTCCGGTTTTGATCGTGGTCTCCCCGCAGTGGCCGTGATTGCAGGACTGGAGGTTTCCCGGACGTTTGAGGATACGAATGGAAAACCGCTGAAGGAACTGAAAGTGGGAGAGGACGCGACGGTCGTTCTGAACGTGCGGAACGTGAGCGCGAAGCCGCAGTCTGACATCGCTCTCGTCGATCTGCTGCCGTGCGGGTTTGAAGTGTCAGCCGGGTCGCTGCGGCCCGGACCCCAGGGCGCTCCCGGCGCGGACTCCGTGGATGTTCGCGAAGACCGGAACGTCTTCTATTGCACAGTGGGGCAGGGGAGGATGCTCACTTTCCGCTACCGTGTGAAGCCTGTTTGTGCGGGCGAGTTCAACGTGCCTCCGGCGAGCGCGTCGTCCATGTACGATCAGGCGATCCATGCCCGCGGGGTTGCGTCGACGATCAAGGTAACGAGCCGTGAATAAGAAGCTCCAGGCGGTGGCGGATGTTCTGTTCCGCCGCCGGAAACAGGCGCCGTTGCCGCCGCGCCGCCGCTTTCACCGGCTTCGGAAGTGGCTGCGCAGGATGGCGGTGACAGCGCTGCTGCTTTTTGCCGTGTGGCTGGCTCTGCCCCGTTGCGATCTCCTGCCGGCGGACCTGACCTGGTCCCGCCGTGTCCTCGACCGGGACGGGAATCTGTTGACCCTCACACTGACATCAGATCAGAAATTCCGCCTCTGGACGCCGCTCGCGGAAATGCCGCCGGACTTGATCGCCGCCACGCTGGCGCATGAGGATCACCGGTTTCGCAATCACAGCGGCGTGGACTCCGTTTCCCTCGGGCGTGCGGTCTGGGGCCTGCTCAGCGGTTCCCCGCGGGGCGGTGCCTCCACCATCACGATGCAACTGGCCCGCCTGCGCTTTGGCATCAATACCCGCACCTTTGCCGGCAAGGCGGAGCAGATGTTCCGCGCCATTCAGTTGGAGCGTCACTACAGCAAAGATCAAATCCTGGAGGCGTATCTGAATCTCGCGCCCTATGGCGGGAATGTCGAGGGGATCGGGGCGGCGAGCCTGCGCTGGATGGGGAAGGCACCCGCGGACCTGACGTTTCGGGAATGCGTGGCCTTCAGTCTCGTGCCGCAGCGTCCGGCCCGCCGGAGCCCCGCCCGCGGGGAACCGGATGCGTCGTTCGCGTCTCTCCAGGGAAGGATCTGTGCGGTGCTGCGCGGCTCGGAAAATTCCGGCGATGAAGACTTTCGCC
The DNA here is from genome assembly GCA_036262875.1 of Verrucomicrobiales bacterium. Classification (GTDB taxonomy): domain Bacteria; phylum Verrucomicrobiota; class Verrucomicrobiia; order Verrucomicrobiales; family V1-33; genus V1-33. The sequence goes on along the minus strand of DATAIE010000334.1, from coordinate 119 downwards.
TGCATGCGACCCGCCGCCCGCTGCCTCACACGGCTCCTCACTTCACCCGCCGCATGCTTCGGGAGAATCCTGGCAGCACCCTCCATACGACGCTGGATACCGCCCGGCAGCTCGTCCTG
>DATAIE010000333.1:0-5945 GCA_036262875.1 Verrucomicrobiales bacterium | reverse complement strand
AGCGCCCCGTAAAAAGAGCGGAACTCCTCGCGAAGGAGCGCCGCTACGCGAAGTTTCTCGGCAACCGGCAGCAGGCGCGCTACTTCGGTTCGCTTATGCGCAATGATTTCATCGAGTTTGTTCATGTGGGAACGGAGGAGGGGCGCGGAAGAAATTGAAAAAGCTGCTTGCGCAAAGGGCGAAGTTTGAAATAGTCGGCCCGCGCTGCCGAACATGGTAGTCTCTGCGGGTGTAGCTCAGGGGTAGAGCACTTCCTTGCCAAGGAAGATGTCGCGCGTTCGAATCGCGTCACCCGCTCCACTTCAACGGAGCGTTGAAAGCGGGCTGGTTTATGGGGTGCAGGGGCCGTGCCGGTTGAATCTGAAATTGCCCGCAAAACTCGGAGGCGGGGTTTGGCGTGTTTCGCAAGTGGATTGGCGTGTTCTGCGAGTGCGGGGAAAATGGGGTGAGGTAGTGTCAGCGCCATGACTACCACAAAAGCCTCCGCCTTCGCCGCTCAAAGCGCCTCCTCCGCTCTCGCTCCGTTCAGCATCAGCCGCCGTGAGCCCGGCCCGCACGATGTCGAGATGGAAATCCTCTACTGCGGCGTTTGCCACTCGGACCTGCACCAGGCCCGCGACGAGTGGCACAACACCGTCTATCCCTGCGTTCCCGGTCACGAAATCGTGGGACGGGTCACCCGTGTCGGCAGCAGTGTCACCAAATTCAAGCCGGGCGATCTCAGCGCGGTGGGGTGTATGGTGGACTCCTGCGGCACCTGCGAAAACTGCGTCGCCGGATTCGAGCAGTACTGCCTGTCCTACCCCACGTTCACTTACAACGGTGAGGATAAACACCTCGGCGGCACCACCTTCGGCGGATACTCCACCAGCATCGTCGTCAGCGAATCCTTCGTCCTGCACGTGCCGGAGGGACTGGACCTGGCGGCCACGGCGCCTCTCCTGTGCGCGGGCATTACGACTTACTCGCCCCTGAAGCACTGGAAGGTCGGCCCCGGACAAAAAGTCGGCGTCGTGGGCCTGGGAGGCCTGGGTCATATGGGCGTGAAATTCGCGCGGGCTTTCGGTGCCCATGTGGTCCTCTTCACCACCTCCCCGAATAAAATCGAGGATGGCCTCCGTCTCGGTGCTCATGAGGTTGTGGTGTCCAGGGACGCGGAGGCGATGAAAAAACACGAGGGCAGCTTCAACTTCATCCTGGATGCCGTTTCCGCGGATCACGACATCAACGCTTATCTCAACCTGCTGAAGCTCGACGGCACTCTGACGCTGGTGGGAGCCCCGGAAAAACCCCTCCCTGTCGCTGCCTTCAATCTCCTGCTTCCGCGCCGCCAGTTTGCCGGCTCCGCCATCGGCGGCATTGCGGAAACTCAGGAAATGCTGGACTTCTGCGCTGCGCACAAGATCGTTTCGGATATCGAATTGATCCCCATGCAAAAGATCAACGAAGCGTGGGACCGGTTGCTGAAGCAGGATGTGCGCTACCGGTTCGTCATCGACATGGCTTCCATGAAATCATGAGCAATCAGTTCCGGATCCCGAACTCCTTTCTCCAGCGTTTTCAGGAGCATGGCCTCTCTTTGCCGTCGCTCCTGCGGCGGGCCGGGTTGCCGGCGGCCCTGTTTCAGCAGGAGAAGGTCTACGTCGCTACCGGAGAGTTCTTCGCGCTCTGGCGGGCCGTGGGTGAAGCGAGCGCGGATCCCTCCATTGGGCTCAAGCTGGGGTTGGAGTCTCGGCTGGAGCGGTATGACCCTGCGGCGATTGCCGCCGTGTGCAGCCGGTCTTTCCGCGATGCTTTACAGCGCATCGCCCACTACAAACAACTGACCTGCCCGGAGGAAATCCGCATTCAGACCGTCAAGGGCGAGACCTCGGTGGCATTCGTTTTTCTGGAGGCCGATGAGATCGAGCCCGCTGTGCTCGTGGACCTGTGCCTGTCATGGATTTTTTCCATCGGGCGCCGGGGCACGGACGGGCAGATCACTCCCCTGCGGCTGGAACTGACCCGCCCGGGCCTCCATCGCGAACCGCTGGAGGCCCATTTTGGCTGCCGCGTGCGGTTCAAAGCGCCGCGAAATGCGCTCGTGTTCCGGAGCACTGACCTCGACCGTCCCTTCGTCACGCACAATGCGGAGTTGCTGTCGCTGGTGGGGGCTCAGTTGGACAGCGAACTCCAGGCACGCCATGCCGGCTCGAACGCCGGCGACCAGGTGAAGGACACCCTGAGGCGCTCGCTCGCGGGAAAGCGCCCCACGCTTCAACATGTGGCCCAGGAACTCCGCCTCAGCGTGCGCACCCTCCAGCGCCGCCTTACTGATGCCGGTCTCACCTTCCAGCAAGTCGTGGAAGACACCCGCCGTGAACTGGCGTGCCACTATCTCGAACACAGCGCCGTCGAATTGAACGAAACCGCCTATTTGCTCGGCTACGAGGATTCCAACTCCTTCTTCCGCGCCTTTCATGCCTGGGAAGGCACGTCGCCCGGGGAGTGGCGGACCCGGCATCGCCGCCTTCAGAAGACGGCGTGAAACCGGCAGGCGGCTGTCCCCCGGGTAAAGCCGTTGGGAGAGAAGGTCATCGCCCGGTATATCCCGAAGAGGGGGAGGAAAAGGACCGTTCGCCGAAAGGGAAACCCGGCCCCCTAACCGGTTGCGGGGTATTTCGCACGTGCTAACTATTCCGGTATTTTTCCGCTGAAAGGATGCCACTTGCATAACCCCGCCCTCAGCCCATCTTGCCCGCCCTTTCCCTGCGGCAGCCCATAGATGAAATTTGCTATTTTTGGAGATATCCACGCCAACCTTGAAGCGTTTGACGCCGTCATGGCCGATGCGGCTTCGCAGGGAGTCACCCATCACGTTTGCATCGGCGATGTCGTCGGATACAACGCGAATCCACACGAATGTGTCGCCAGGCTGCAGGAGCTCGGATGTCCGGTGGTAAAGGGAAATCACGACGAGGAAGCCAGCGCGGACACCGAAATCGTGGGGCTCAATCCTCTCGCCCAGGCCGCGCTGGAGTGGACGCGACGCGCCTTGAATGATGAGGACAAATCCTGGCTGCGAAATTTGCGGATGGTGCGCCAGGTGCGGGACTTCACGATCGTCCACAGCACGCTGGATACGCCGACCAGCTGGGCCTACGTGATGAACAAGTTCGATGCGATGGCGAGCTTCAGCTACCAGTTCACTCAGGTCTGCTTTTTTGGCCACACCCACACCCCGCGGGTCTACGTAAAGGGAGTCACCGTGACCCTCGAAAATACCGAGACGGTTCGCATCGAGCCCGGCCGGAAGTATTTCATCAATGTCGGAAGCGTGGGGCAGCCCCGCGACGGCGACTGGCGCAGCGCCTACGCCGTCTACGATCACGACAATCAGCAGATCTACATCCGCCGGGTGCCCTACGATCTCGCGGCGGCTCAAAAGAAAATCCGCGCCGCCGGATTGCCTGAGCCGCTGGCGGAACGGCTGGCCCTGGGGAAATAGCCTCTGTCCGGCCGGCGGGAATTCCGCCCGGAAAAGACAAATTCCGGCGGGACACCCGCTTCACACCTGACATTGATTTCAATCATTCGAAAACAGGTTGAGCCCGCGCCCCCGTCGTCTATGATGCCCGCTCCCCGGACCCGGGGAAACCGTATTTACTCCCCGATATTGCCTTAACCCATGAGCGCCCAGCAACCGCCCGCCGCCCGCGACGAAGAGCCCTTTCCGGACGATTTTGCCCCGGAAACGGAGGATCCCGCCAATGATCCTTTGAACCAGGCCCTCATGGAGGCGGCCCAGTGGAAGGAAGTGGCGATGCGGAGCGCCGCAGAGCTGGACAATTACCGCAAACGCATGGCCCGTGAGATGCAGGATACGGCCCGGTTTGCCAACGCCGGGCTGCTGGAGACCCTCCTGCCCGTGCTGGACAATTTCGAATACGGGCTCAACGCGGCAAAGGCCGAGAGCGAGAAATCCAATATCTACATCGGGCTCAGCATGGTGTTGAAACAAATCCAGGACTTCCTGCGCGATCAGGGGGTGGAGGAAGTCGCCGCCACGGGCAACTTCGATCCCAATGTCCATGAAGCGATGACCCAGCAGCCCAGCGACACGGTGCCGGAGGGCGGAATTATTTACCAAACCCGCAAAGGCTACCGTCTCCGCGAGCGGCTTTTGCGTCCCGCCTCGGTCGTGCTGAGCAGCGGCCCGGCCAAACCGAAGGAGAATGCGTAAGCAGACTGTGGATACGATGACCGGCCCCTGTCCGCTCTCCCTTCCACGGCATTGCCGCGGACCGCTATCCACTCCCCATTCCCTCTTTTCCTAACCAATGGCAGCCAAACGGGACTATTACGAAGTGCTGGGCGTTGAACGCAGCGTCAGCCAGGACGAATTGAAAAAAGCCTACCGCAAACTGGCGGTGAAATACCATCCGGACAAGAACCCGGGGGACAAGGCCGCGGAGGATAAGTTTAAGGAACTGGGAGAGGCGTATGACGTTCTCAGCGATGAACAGAAGCGGGCCGCCTACGATCGCTATGGCCACGCAGCCTTCCAGGCGGGAGGCGGCGGCGGTGGCGGGGGACGCGGTGGATTCCACGATCCCTTCGATATTTTCCGCGAAGTGTTTGGCGGGGGCGGAGGCGGAGGAGGCAGCATCTTCGAAGAGTTCTTCGGCGGAGGCGGGCGCCAGCGCGACCGTTCAGGGGCCGCCCGCGGCAGTGACCTGCGCTATGACCTGGAGATCACTCTGGAGGAGGCGGCCCGCGGATGTGAAAAGCAGGTGGAACTGGAGCGCGCCCAGTCCTGCGAAAAGTGCCATGGCAGCGGTTCCAGCAAGCCGGGCGGCGTGAAAAGCTGCCCCACCTGCGGCGGCGTCGGCCAGGTCATCACCACGCGGGGATTTTTCCAGGTTCAGCAGCCGTGCCCGGATTGCAGCGGTACCGGCCAGATCATTTCAAATCCCTGTTCGGAGTGTCGCGGGCAGGGCCGCGTGGAAAAGGCCGGTTTGATCAAACTGCGCGTTCCCGGCGGCATTACGGAAGGCGCACGCCTCCGGTCCAGCGGGAACGGCGACGCCGGATTCCGCGGCGGCCCGGCGGGCGACCTCTATGTAGTCATTCACATTCGCCAGCATGAGGTGTTCGAGCGCGAGGAGGATAACCTTTTCTGTGAAGTGCCGGTCAGTTTTTCCAAGGCCACGCTCGGCGGGGAAGTGATGGTGCCGACTCTCGACGGAAAGGCGGCCTTGAAGATTCCCTCCGGGACCCAGAGCGCCACCGTCTTCCGTCTCCGCGGCAAAGGCATGCCGCGTCTGAACAGCAGCAACAAAGGGGATCTCATGGTGAGAGTGCAGGTGGAAGTGCCCACCAATCTCAACGCCGAACAAAAGGAGAAGCTCAAAGCCTTCAGCGACTCCTGTGGTGAACAGAATGAGCCGATGGCGGAATCATTCTTCCAGAAGGCAAAACGGTTCTTTTCCTGACAAATCATGGAAGTCTTCCAGCAACTCGCCGATTTCTCATGGGCCACGCAGGGCGCGGCCTGGGTTTCACTGCTCACTCTCGTGGCACTCGAGGTAGTGCTGGGCGTGGACAACATCGTCTTCATTTCCATCCTCACAGGAAAGCTGCCGCCGGAACAACGCGCCTCCGCACGAAGGAAGGGCCTCGTGCTCGCCGTCATCCCGCGCCTCGTTTTCCTGATGCTGCTCGGACTCATCCTGGGACTCAAGCATCCGCTGTTCACGATTCCGTGGCCGTTTGAGCAGGGAGAATCCCATGATCCTGCCTTTGCTCATGCGGAGGGCCAACTGGCCCTCAGTGGACAGGACCTCGTGCTGCTGATCGGAGGATTGTTTTTGATCTGGCAGGCGGTGCGGGAAATCCACCACAAACTCGAAGGAGAGGGCGACGGCACCAAAGGAGACCACGCCAAACGCTCTGCCGCCGGGCTG
>DATAIE010000332.1:0-1870 GCA_036262875.1 Verrucomicrobiales bacterium | reverse complement strand
GCGGCGCGACGGCTGACGCCTATGTTATCTGGATCGTCCAATGGGTCGGGCAGGAAATCCGCGTCCTGAACCATTACGAAAGCGTCGGCCAGGTTCTAGCCTTCCACGTCCAGTGGATGCGGGATAACGGCTATGAGAAGGCAGTCAATTACTTCCCGCATGACGGTGTGAATGAAAACAACGTCATCGGCCAGAAATACCACGAGATGTGGGAATCTGCGGGCTTCAAATGCGAGCCGCCTGTACCCAATCAGGGACGTGGCGCTGCAGCCATGCGCATTGAGGCTGTGCGCCGGCTCGGGCCGAAGATGTGGTTCAACGAAAAGACAACGGAAGACGGACGGCAAGCCCTTGGCTTCTATCACGAGAAGAAAGACGAAGTTCGCAATGTTGGTCTCGGTCCTGATCATGATTGGTCGTCGCATTCAGCGGATGCGTTCGGCCTGATGGCTATTTGCTACGAGGAGCCGGGCAGGGCTGCGAACTTCAACCGGACGATATCTTTCCGGAAAGCTGGCGTCGCCTGATGTACATTTATCTAGCAGAGACAAGGGCCGGCCAGCCGTATCCGATGCTCCTTCCGCATATAATTAGCTTGGGCAACTTGATCTTTCATAATGCTGTCTTGATGCCGGGCCGTGAGTGGCGGCAAGAAACGCTGGGCCTCTGATGGCTAAGATGTCCTCGCAAGAGCTGGAATCGACAATCGCTGGCGAGCGTGCAGCGGCACAGGCCGCCTTCTCGGATGCCAAGCTGGGCACTGAGCGATCGGCCGCCATGGATTATTACTATGGCCGCATGCAAACCGACATGCCGACGGAAGAAGGGCGATCTAAGGCGGTCTCGACTGACGTGGCGGATACCGTGGAAGGCCTGCTACCCTCGCTGATGGATATCTTTGCCGGGTCTGACGAGGTTGTCCGGTTCGAGCCTGTTGGCCCGGAGGATGAAGCGGCCGCCCAACAAGAAACCGATTACGTCAATCACGTCTTCATGCAGCAAAACCCTGGCTTTATGGTGCTGTATACGTTCATCAAGGATGCGCTGTTGCAGAAGAACGGCATCGTCAAGGTATTCTGGGATGAAAGCGAGCGCGAGGAACGGGAGACGTATCTTGATTTGACCGAGGAGCAGTATCAGGCGGTTGTTCAGGAAGTCACGGCGTCAGACGGTCAAATGGAGATCGTAGAGCACTCAACGCACGCGATGGGTGAGCCCGTTGGCTGATCTCGCGCCGATGCTCCATGATATTACGATTGTCACAACCAAGAAGCTGGCCCGCGCTCGTGCCATGGGCGTTCCCCCCGAGGAATTCGGTATTGAGCGCAACGCTCGCACGGTGGAAAGCTCAAACTACTGCTACCATGAGATCGTCACCAAGACCGAAGCGGATCTGATCGCTGAAGGCTACGATAAGGACCAGGTAAAGGCCCTTGAGAGCTACGGCATGCCGCAGACCTATGAGCAGGTAGCGCGGGATTCGGTCTATGAGGCGTCAGGAACGGGCTCTGAGAACTCTGCCACGCGGTTGGTTCGCCTGACCGAGCATTATATCAGGCTGGACTACGAGGGCACTGGCCGGCCCTGTTTGTACCAGGTCGTTACTGGTGGCGAGCAGGGGGAAATCCTGAAGAAGGGCGGCAAGGAGTGCATTGAGCCGTTTGATGTGATGCCCTTTGCCTGCACGACGCCTGTACCTGTCCCGCATCGGTTCTTTGGCCGGTCGATCGCTGATCTTGTCATGGACATCCAGCGCATCAAGACAGCGCTGGTCCGGGGTGGACTGGATAACCTCTACCTGCACAACAATCCGCGGCCTGAGATCGCGGAGAGCCACGCGGGGCCAAATACGATTGACGACATCCTGACG
>DATAIE010000331.1:0-7532 GCA_036262875.1 Verrucomicrobiales bacterium | reverse complement strand
GCGGCAAGCCATGCTGCGTAGGGAATACTGAAGGTGCCCGCTCCAAAAGTAACCTCGTCGAGCCATGCGGCATCTGCTCCTTCACTCACCGATTCATCCTTGTCGTAGGTCCAGCGCAGTGTGTGAGCGCCCGCACCGATTTGATAGGATTTTTGCGCCCAGTTTACCGGACCGCTCGCTTTTTCCTGCTCTGCACCGTCGATGGAGAAGCGGAAAAAGTCGTAGTTCTGTTCGGAGTCGACCCTCCACCAGAAAGTCAGCGTGCCCGGACCGGTGACCTGAGCCTGCACCCAGGTAGAGCCAAAGTCGTTGATATCGCCGTTCTGCGCAGCATCCACGCCGTCATGCGTGGTGACCGCCTGGCCGAACCAGTAGCCGCCTCCGCCCGTGCTCCAGGTGAGACCGGGCGCATCGACTGCAACGGGAACCCCAATCGCGGCGGCCACCGTAAACGTCACCGCTTTTGTGCCGGTGCCGGCGGCGTTCGTGGCCCGCAGCGTAACCGTGTAGTTCCCCGCCGCCTGCGGAGTGCCGGAAATGACACCGGAGGCTCCATTCAGGTTGAGGCCCGGTGGAAGATTTCCGGAAACGAGCTGGAACGAATCCGAATGCGCATCCGTGGTGATTTGATAGGTCAGCGGAAAACCGGTGGCAGCCGTGACCGCCGCGGTGCTCGTAATGACCGGCGGGGTCAACCATTCGACTTGATCGACCCAGCCGCCATCGAATCCCTCGAACGCTTCTTCGTCCTTCGAGTATTGCCACCGCACGGTGTGAGTGCCCGCAGGAATAGCCCAGGATTGTTTCACCCAGTTGGTATCTCCCGAAATCCTGCCGGCCTGCGGCTCACCGTCATAATAGAAAGTCAGGAAATCATATCCGGCCTCTGACGACACACTCCACCAGTAGGACAGCAGCCCCGGGCCTGTAATCGTCGTGGTAAACCACGTGGATTGATTATTGCCGATGGGACCGCTGACAGCGGAGGAGAAGCCATCGTGGGAGTAGTTGCCCGTGCCGCGCCAGTCTTCAGTACCGTCGCTCTGCCAGAGTTGGGTGTTGTTATTGAGCGCCTCCGCGAGGGAGATGGCACCGACAAGGATAAGCGCGGACGTGCTGGTCTGAGCGCCCAGATTATCCACCGCGACAGCCGTAACGTTGTAGTAACCTGTGCTCGTCAGGTCCCACCGGGCCTCGTATTCGAGCTGCTCGGCGCGGGAGGGCACGGTGGCCACCAGGGTATTGTTCAGCAAAAAGCGCACCTCCGCGACGGCCCCGTCCGGATCGTGCGCCTCCGCCGACATGAAGAGTGTATTGAGTCCCACCGACTCCCCCGGCACGGGCGTACTCAGGGTGATGGTCGGAGACAGGTTGACCGTGTAGAACGTGGTCTGCAGGGTGATATTCCCGGTCTTTCCGGAATACCCGTCCACCGCGATGTAATACACAGTGCCCGCGGTCACGCTCAAGCTGACCCAACTGGTGGCATCCTGAAAATAGTCATCGTTCGCTGCCCTCGATGTCAATGCGGCAACGGAGGTGCCGGTGTAGACGGCCAGCAGCGTGTCGAAGTTGCTCCCCGCGGTGGAAACCTCCAGCGTGCCTGTGGCCGGGGCGGTCCATTTCCACCATACAGAGGCTTTCGGTGATTCCCCGGCATGGAGAGGCTCATCCGGTTCGGCTGACGCTCCGGCATTCGACCCGGAAATCGTATTCGATGGATTGGCATTGGAAATCACCGTCGCACCGGCAAAGGAATTGTTATTCAATCCCGTAGCCGCCACTGACACATTCAGCGTCACCGGCCCGGCATCGCCGTTGAAGCCATCCACAGCCAGGCAAACCTCCGCACCTGCCGTGACTGAAAACGTTATCGCACTCGTCCGGGCACCAGTCACATCATCGTTGCTTCCCAGTTCCACGAGGGTTGCGAGCGTGCTGCCGCGGTAGGCTGCCAGTACCGTGTCAAAAGCGCTGCCCTGGGTGGTGACGGTCGCCGTGCCGGTGATGGAGGGCGTCCACTTCCACCACACCGATTTCACGGGCACACGTGCAAAGTGGTGAGGCTCCCCGGTTTCCGCCGAGGCATTCACGTTCGTGCCGGTGACGGTGGCGGTGTTCCCGTTGATGACGGCACGCGCGGCAAAGGCATCATTCGCCGGTCCGCCCACGCTTGCCACGTTCACGGAAATGGCGGCAGAGGTCGTCGTGAGTCCGGCGTTGTCGGCGGCCACGGCGGTGAGCACATGATTTCCCGCCGGGGCATTGCTCCACGTGGCGGTGTAGGGAGTCGATGTATCCGTGCCGACCGGTGCTCCATCCGCATAGAAGGTCACGGAGGTGACACTTCCGTCATCGCTGGCATTCGCAGTGATATTGATAGCCGCCCCCTGCGCGAACGAAGCACCGTTTGCCGGTGCGGTCAGGGCCACCGCCGGCGGGGTACCCGTCCCGGCAATGGTAAACTGCGCCGTCATCGTACCTCCCGCAGTGGAGACGTTCGTTACGGAAACCTTGGAGTCCGTCCCGTCGTACCGGCGGCTGTTGGGCGTTGAGTTTACCGAAAAGGAATCGCCGCCTGAATAATAGTCCCCGGCATCGCCGCTGCCGCCCGCCTGAATTTCCTCCATCCCGTCGGCCTCCATGAGGCGGATGAGCTTGTGCGCGGTATAACTGTTATCAAACTCGTAGTCCTGCCCGGCGTTGTCGAGTTTGGAATCGATGTGCCAAATCGTCAGACCCGTGCCCGGCCAGTCCGGAGCGTCATCATTGCCGGCCTTGGTCCGGTTTTGCACCATGAAGTATTCGCTGAACTGGCCATTCGTCCCAGTGGACGCTCCCGGCATGATGAGCACACAGTCCTCGCTCGTACCCGAGGACCTCAGCGCGATCGTTTGAGAGCCGCTGCTGACAACCGTTGGCGTAAGCCATCCGAGCACCCATTTGCTGAAGCAGTTGTGATCCCCCTGGTTGCCGTCCATCATGTCGAGCCGGCCCACCCCCCCCTGCGGACCCGCAGCGGGTTCATAGTCGTAGTAGTCGGGTAGACCGAGCGCGTGGCCGGTTTCATGAATGATCACGCGGGGCGTGAACGGGTCGGCGATATTGTAATTCTGAAACTGGAACACGTATTTGGCGAGGCGTTTGCCGCCGGCCCGGAAGTTCGAGTCCTGCCAGCCGGTCTGATACGCCCACCAGAAATTGCCCCACCCCGTATCGGCCCCGGCATAGACCACGTAGACGAGGTCTACATCACCATCCCCGTCATTGTCATACTGGGAAAAATCGTGCCCCTGTCCTGCATAGAAATTGATAACCTCTTTAATAAGGTTTTCGCGCCCTGCCGGGGTCTGCGCCACAGCAGACCGCGGATAGGCCGTGCGGTACCAGCCGAGCGTGTTGCCGGTAAGGGTGAGTTTATTATAGGAGGCCCGCTTGTAGTAGCTTTGGAGACTTTCGTAAGGCGCATTCGCCGGATTGCCGGAGCCGAAAAGCGCGTTGTGAATGGAAGCCTGCGTATTCGCGGGATTGTGAACAAGGTCCTGAAACTCCACCAGCAGGCACAGCACCTTGTTTGTCCCGGTAGTGGGCATGCCGCGCCAGACCGGAGGCGGCGCAGCGGCCACCTCCCCGGCCGTATCCGGAGAAACACCCTGGGATTCGAGCACCAGGCGCTGCAGTTTATACCGCGCCTGTAAAAGAAGGTCGGGATCAAACCGGTCGTTCCCCAGCGACTTCGCAAATTCCACCCGTTGAGCAAAGGTGCCGTCCGACTTATAGCCTTCAATTTCACCGGGCCGGGGCGGCGCGGCCACCGCCGGATGGAGCAAAGACGTTAGAATGACGAAAAAAGAGGCGAGGATCCGGCAGGAAGACAACGGGTTCATAGCGCAGGAAGCGGGCACGGTGACAACGCGCCGCTACAGACTTATCTCCCATATCCGCAAACTCCGGGCAAACATTTCTCAGTATTTCCAGTTTCCCGCAAGCCGCACCGTCGGGCCGCCGGTTTCCCCTCGTTCATACCGTTCCTGTCATCCGCTGCAACAAGCCGCCCCAGCGACGAGTGGCACCGGTATTTTTTACCGCCAGAGCCAAGGCCTTTGGATCACCCACGAGAACCACGAGCTTCCGCCCCCGGGTAATGCCGGTGTAGAGGAGGTTTCGCTGCAGCATCACAAAGTGCTGCATGCTCACAGGGATAACGACCGCCGGAAATTCACTGCCCTGGCTCTTGTGGATAGTGATGGCCCAGGCAAGCCGCAGCTCGTCCATGTCGCCGCTTTCGTAGATGGCACTCCGGCCGTCGTCGAAGTGAACATGCATGCGCACCGGATCACTCTCAATGTCACCCACGCGCCCGATGTCACCGTTGAAAACGTCTTTCTCGTAATTGTTCCGCGTCTGAATCACTTTATCTCCCGTGCGAAAGGTCAGACCAAACCGTTCGACCTCCATCTTCAGCTCCGCCGGAGGATTGAGCGCGTCCTGAAGGATGAGATTGAGATTGTTCGTGCCCAGCGGGGTGCGGTTCATCGGACTCAGCACCTGGATCCCGCGCAGGGGCTCGAGCTCGAATGCACCGGGAATCCGGTCGCGCACCAGGTGAACAATCGTGTCCTGGATGGCCTCAGGCGTGTCGCGTTCGATGAAATGAAAATCGCAGCCTTTCGGTGCAGGTTTCGGAAACGACGGCACGTGACCGGAATTGATCCCGTGCGCGGCGGTAATGATGCTGCTCTCAGCCGCCTGCCGGAAAATCTCAGTCAGTCGTGCCACCGGGATCAGACCGCTGCGAATGATGTCCGCCAGTACATTCCCCGGTCCCACGCTGGGAAGCTGGTCCACATCGCCCACGAGGAGGAGGTGGGCATTGTCCGGCAGCGCGTGCAGCCAGTGCATCATGAGGCTCACATCCACCATGCTGGTTTCATCCAGAACGAAGAGGTCCCCCTTGAGCGGACTGTTCCTGTTTTTCTGAAAGCCCGTCCCCGGCTGATATTCGAGAAGGCGGTGAATGGTCTTCGCTTCGTGCCCGGTGCTCTCGCTCATGCGGCGGGCGGCCCGGCCGGTGGGGGCGGCGAGCACGAACTTCAGATTTTTCGTCCCTAAAATCCGCAGGATACACTGCAAAATAGTGGTCTTTCCTACACCTGGCCCCCCGGTGATCACCAGGGCGCGGCTCCTCAATGCGGCTGTCACCGCCGCGCGCTGGCCTTCACCCAGTTCCCGTCCGGTTTCCCTCTGCACCCGCACCAACTCCGTTTCCACATCCATCTGCGGATAACGCGATGGCATCCCCGACAAATTACGCAGCCGCGAGGCAATCTCCGACTCCGCCCGGGCAAGATGCGGAGGGAAGATGAGTTCCGTACCGTCGATGACACTCCGAACCAACTCCGCATCCTCCATCATCCGTAGAAGAATATCCTCCAGGCGTTCCGGCGCAGCATCCAGCAGGGCGACGGCGCGGGTAACGAGTTCCGTATGCGGAAGCGCGCAGTGACCTTCGTCGCCGGCCGCGAGCAAAAGGTGAAACAAGCCCGCCCGCAGCCGCTCAGGGGCATCGGGAGCCATTCCGAGCTTCTGCGCGATCGCGTCCGCTGTCTTGAATCCAATCCCGTGAATGTCACGCGCGAGTTGCCAGGGATCGCCCTGCACCCGTTCGATGGCATTCTCTCCGTAGGCCTGGTAAATCTTCACCGCCTTGCCCGTACTGATGCCGTGGCGGTGGAGGAAAACCATGATGCTCCGGATGCTCTTCTGCTTTTCCCACGACGCGCGGATTTCCTTTCGCCGCTTCGTGCCGACGCCTGGCACTTCCTCCAGCTTGGCGCTGTTTTTCTCGATGATCTCGAAAATCTCCTCGCCGAACCGGTCCACGAGTTTCTTTGCATAGACCGGCCCGATTCCCTCGATGAGACCGCTGCCCAGATAACGCTCGATTCCCTCCCGCGACGACGGTGCCGCCGTCTCGATCACCTCCGCCTTAAACTGCCGCCCGTAGTCGGCCACATTGATCCATTCCCCCTTCGCTGAAATCGTTTCCCCCGCGTGCACCGCGGGCACTTTGCCGGTCACCGTAACCGGCTCCATGCGCCCGCGCACCTTCACCTTCAGCACCGAAAATCCGGTATCCTCCGTGTGAAACGTAACGCGCTCGACAATGCCGGTCAGTGTATCCATCCAGTGACAGTGAACAGAGGAAGCCTCCGCAGGGAAAGGCCGAAAGCCCGCTTACTTTCGAAGCTTTCGCACCGCATCCTTCACCACCCATTCCGCCTCCTCCAGCGCCGTCCGTGAGTCCTCCGCAGACGCGCCCGTCAAACCGCTGACGATCCGCACGGCACGGTCACGCAGTTTCACATTGGAGGGGTTGAGGTCCACCATGAGATTGCTCATGACTTTACCGGTGCGGCTCATGGCGAGGGTGGTGAAAATGTTCAAGAGCAGCTTGGTGGCCGTGCCGCATTTGAGCCGGGTAGAGCCCGTGAGAATTTCCGGCCCTACATCCGGGGCGATGATGCAGTCGGCCACCTTCGTCTTCACATGGCGCACACCGGGATTGAACGTCACCAGCACGGTGGAAGCCCCGTCGCCCTTCGCTTCGGCAAGAGCGCCCCAGACAAACGGAGTGCGCCCGCTGGCGGCGATGCCAATGACCACGTCGTGCCTGCCCACCTGACGGTGGCGAATGGCGCTCGCTCCCGCGCGCAGGTCATCCTCCGCGCCTTCGACCGCGCTCCACAGCGCCTGCTGCCCTCCCGCGATGATGCCCTGCACCTGTTCGCGCGGCACCCGGAATGTGGGCGGACACTCGCTGGCATCCAGCACTCCCAGGCGCCCGCTCGTCCCGGCACCCACGTAAAACAGCCGCCCTCCACGGCGAAAGGCGCGGATGATGCGCTCCACGGTCCACACGATGCCCTCCCGCTCCACCATGAGGGCCGCGGGCACCCCGGAATCCTCATCCAGCATGAGTTTCACCGCGGCGGACAGCGGCATGGTATCAAGATGCATCGAGCGTGGATTCCGCAATTCCGTGGGCGAAGACGCCAACTGCTCGAGACTGGGACCACTCGCCGCCTCCACCGTCTTTCTCACCGGCACTTTCCTGCGCCGCGGGGGAATCACCGGTCCGCGCAGCATCAAAGCGCGAGCCAGTTCCACGGCCCCCCACACGCTGTTGCGGGAGAGGGGCGTGACGGCAGCGCCGGGACAGCGGGACCGCAGGCCTTTCTTCACCATCGCGGCAAAAGCGGGATTTTTCAGCAGCGTGCTGCCGTTGAAAATGAAGTGCACGCATTCTCCGCGTTTGGCGAGATGCTTCACACAGGTCACTCCGTCCTCCACCAGCGCGTCTGCCGCTTCTTTCAGGATTGCTTTCGCAATCCGGTCGCCCTTCGCGGCGGCGTTAAATACGGCCACCGCAGTGGAAGCGATCTCCTTTTTCCCCGCCTCAATGGCCCAGGCATCGAGATCTTCGGGCTCATTGAGCGCGAGGATCTCGAGAATCGCGGCTCCCAGCAGAG
>DATAIE010000330.1:0-4202 GCA_036262875.1 Verrucomicrobiales bacterium | reverse complement strand
GCGCGTTTGAGCTCCAGTTCCTCCCACTCCGCATCAAATTCACTCCCTGCGACGAGACCGCATCCGGAGGGAAGAGCCACATTTTCACCCTTCCAAAAAACCCCGCGAATGGCCACCACCACCAGCGCGCCCCCCGGCCATGCCACGCCAAACGGCGCTCCGAAGGCGGCGGGAGTCCCCATGCGCGCACGGCACCGGGCCAGCAGCGCCGCGGAGGATTCCGTTCTGGGAGAAATCCCCAGCGCCGGCGTGGGATGCAGCAGCCGGATCATTTGATTGAGTTCGTCTCCGCCGGGAGGTGAGGGGAGGGTGACCTCCATGGGAGTGCGCAGGTGCCGCATCGTTCCCAACTGCACCACGTCGCGCCGACCGGTGACGACTTTGCCCAGGACCGCGAGCCGCTTTTGCAGTTCGTCCACGACGACCGCGTGTTCGCGCGCCAGCTTGGGGCGTTCGGTCAGGTCCGCCGCATGAGCGGCGTCGGTGGTCCCCGCGAGGGCCATGGTCGTAAGGCGGCAACCGTCGATCTGAAACAGAATCTCCGGGGTGAATCCGCCGAACCCGGCACCCGCCTCCATCCAGCCAAAGGAATGGCCTGGGATCTCCATGTCCGGCCGGGTAAGGACCCGCCGCATCCATGATCCGATGTCTCCGCCGGACACCCTCCGTCCCGCCGCGACGGCAACCGGCACGGCTTTGAGAATCTCCCGGTCGCGAACGGCGTCCATGAGATCATCGAAGACCTCCCGGAACCCGTCGCGGGATGGCGGTTCCCACCGGACGCCGGGAACATCACTGTCCACGGGCTTCGGACCGGCCGCATCCACAGGCACGCGCCATGGAGCCGCGTCGCTGAGTTCAAAGTCGTTTACGTAAAAAGCAATTTCGCCGGGAGGCGGGGACGCCGAGCAAACAAATTCCCCCGCTGCCGAAAAGCGCCCTGCTTTTCCTCCATCCAGCCATGCCCATGCCTCCGCGGTGCGCGGCGCTGATTCGGGAGGGGAAGAATTAATGGCGGCCATTCAGAGAAACCAGAGGCACGATGGCGGCAGCCCCTGCGCCGACAAGGGAAAACGGCGGGAGGGGCCTCCCGGTTTTCCTCTCATTCCTTCGCGTTTTCCACGAACGCTCTGAGTTCCGCCAGTTCCTCCCGGAATCCTCCGTTCAGAATGGGGAACCGGCACCAGGTTTTCGGATCGAGATTTTCGTCATCGAGGTGGAAACTGGGCGCATAGCGTTCCCGCTTCCATTGGTTCCGGCACCAAAGCGTGAAAAAGCGTTCCACCCAGGCACAGAGCTGACGGTTTCCGTATTGCGGGAAATGCAGACGCAAATGGTGCCATGCCTCCAGCGGAGACTGTTTGTCCCTGATGGCCGCACGCTCGATGGCATCCAGCAGGGGATAAGGCATCAGATCGGTTTCGTCCGTCTGGTTGCTTTCCTGCGGGCGCAGTTCCGCCGTAGGTGCCTGGACGTTGACGGCACGCAGGGCGGGGAAGGGCTCCATCCCGAGAGGACCCTGAGTTTCCATCCAGGAGAGCCATTCCCTCAGCCATGCTTTATCGATACCGGCGATGGGACTCAGGCCACCGCTGGTGTCGCCATCCATGGTGGCATAACCGACGGCGGCTTCGCTGCGGTTGCTGGTCGCCAGCAGCAGGGAGCCGGTGATGTTCGCGAGCATCCAGATTCCCGGGCTGCGCACGCGTGCCTGAATGTTTTGCAGCGCGATGTCGTCCTGTTCCCATGTGAGAGGACGGCCCAGTCCGCCTTCGACC
This sequence comes from Verrucomicrobiales bacterium, assembly GCA_036262875.1. Classification (GTDB taxonomy): domain Bacteria; phylum Verrucomicrobiota; class Verrucomicrobiia; order Verrucomicrobiales; family V1-33; genus V1-33. The sequence continues at coordinate 2,424 of DATAIE010000330.1, read as the reverse complement.
ATTTTGGTGTAGCCGCTGATGAGTTTTGTAATGTCGAATTCGAAGTGCCTTGAACCAACTGCCTTTGCCACAGCTTTAGCAGCATTGCGTGTGACCCGGCCGCTGTTGGCACTGGCCTGATAGGCGGTCGTCAGCAGGTGCACCATGAAATCCTCCGCCGTCGACGCACCGGCCAGTTCACTGAGGTAACTCAGTTTCTCCCGCAGTCCATCGCTCCCTATTTCCTTCAGCGCCATATCCACCATGAGGCGCACCAGCACGACCACGGCGGCACTGTCGGCACCACCGCTGAGACTGACGACAAACCCGCGCGAACGGCTTTTTCTTAGATAGTCAAACAATGACAGAGGCACCGCCCGTGAAAACTCCTCCGCCTTCAGCTTCGGTGCGTGTTCCCACGCAGCCTCTTCGGGAGCGGCAATCACCGGTGACAGCGCCGGCCAGGCGAAATCTTCGCTGATAAGCCCGTCCTCCTCACCGGAAAGGTTTGGCCGGTAACTCGAGGTCCGCGCCTGATTCATGCGCGTGGTGTCCACGTCCACGTGTTCGCTGATCACCTGCAGGTCCTTGAAGGAAAAGCGTTCGCTCACGGCGCACACCCGGCCCTGGGTGGCGATCATGGCCTCCCCGTCAAAAATGGCGCGGCCCGATTCGTTCCCCAGCAAATTGGCGTAAACATAACTGGCTCCAAAGGCCCGGCTGCCCTCCAGCACGAAACGTTTCCGGATCTCATGCTTTCCAAATGCGAAGTGGCTGGCACTGGGATTCAAAATGATGTCCACCCCTTTCAGCGCGAGCGTGATTCCCGGTCTGTTCGCCACCCATGCGTCCTCGCAGATCTCGAATCCGATCTTCACCCCGCCGATGTCGAAATAGAGGTCGCCGCAGGGATAAGTGCCCTCCTCCGTTTCGATCGCCCCGCGCACACCCTCCGGCCATGGCTTGAACCAGCGCGGTTCATAATGAATGCCATCGCCCGCGAGAAAGCGCTTCCCCGTAAAGCCCGCGATTCTCCCGTCCACGAGGAGGCACGCAAAATTGAAAATGCCTTTCTGGTGCATCACCGGCAGTCCCACGCTGACCACCAGACCTTTTGTCAGGGGGACGATTTCCTGGAGGGTTCTCCACGCCATGCGATGCACCGCCGGGGAATGAAAGGCATCCTCACAGCCATAGCCTGTAATACACAGCTCCGGCAGACACAGCACGGAGGCCCCCTGAGTGCGGGCAGATTCGATGGCCTGCAGGATGCGTGACTTGTTTCCGCTCCAGTCCAGGGGAGTCTGGTTCAATACGGCGGCGGCAAGCTTGATGAGTCTCATGAGGTGAGGGCAGAGGCAATCGTTTGACGCTTGATCCATACCTGGGCGCATGGCAACGGGACAGCGTGAATTTCCTCGCTTACTACATGGACCGGCTGAACCCGGTAATATTCAAGCTTAACGACACCTTTCAACTCCGGTGGTACGGGGTGTCCTACGTTCTTGGATTTGTAGCCGGTTACTATCTGCTGCTGCGCTGGGCCCGCCGGGGCGTGGGCGTGCTCAAGGAGGGGCAGGTGGCGGACTTCCTCACCTATGCGGCGCTGTTCGGGGTGCTCCTGGGAGGCCGGCTGGGCTACATGCTCTTTTACGATCTCGACGCCTTCCTCGCCAATCCGCTTCATATCTTCAACGTGATGGGAGGCGGCATGGCGAGCCACGGCGGCATCCTTGGGCTCTTCCTCTTCACGCTCTACTGGTCCAAGCGCCACAAGCAGTCGTGGACGGGCCTGGGAGACAATCTTGTTGTCGCCGCACCGCTCGGTCTCTTTTTCGGACGCATCGCCAATTTCATCAACGGAGAGCTCTATGGCCGCGCCACCGACGTTCCGTGGGCCATGAAGTTTCCCGAAGAGGCGGAACGGTGGAGGAACACTGATCCCGACCGGTGGAAGGCTCTCGTGGATATCATTTCCAACCGGATTACGGAAAACACACAAATCAGCGGGGAAGTCATCAAGTCGCTCGCGCGTACCGACGATGACTTTGCGAATCAGCTCGAACCGCTCCTGACACCGCTGCATCCCTCTCAGCTCTACGAGGCTGGTCTGGAGGGACTGCTCCTGTTTCTCATCCTCTTCTTCGTCCGTGAACGGTGGCCTAAAGCTCCGCACGGGATCATCACCGGACTTTTCTTTTTGATCTACGCGCTCTTCCGTATCGTCGTCGAAAATTACCGTCAGCCCGATGCCATCGCGCAGCCGGACTTCATCATTCCGGGTCTTACGCGGGGGCAGTTGCTTTCCTTCCCCATGATCATCGCAGGCATTGCCTTCCTCATTTTTGGCATCGTTAACGGCAGGCGGCAAAAAGCGGAGGCGGCGGCCTAACCAACGACGGTGCTCACCGCAGTTTGGCTCCCAAATCTCCGGTGTAACCGGTG
>DATAIE010000329.1:0-5926 GCA_036262875.1 Verrucomicrobiales bacterium | reverse complement strand
GGACTGCCCGGCACTGGTTCCGGCAAACAACTCACGCGACGGCGTTAGAATGTCGTTGTCTTGTGTGCCCGGCTCCATTTTACGTAACCGATGACCATCCTCCTTGAGGCACCCGCCAAAGTGAACCTCTCGCTCCGCGTTTTGCGGCGGCGGGAGGATGGGTTCCATGAGATCAGCACCCGCATCGCTCCGCTCAAACTTGCCGACCGGTTGACTCTGGAAGCGCTTCCTGGCTCGCCTGACGGTGCAGTGGTCTTCACCTGCGATGATCCCACGGTACCCGGAGATGAAACGAATCTCGCGGTGAAGGCCGTGCGTGCCCTGGAAGCGCATACCGGTATGCTTCCTGGCGTGCGCATCCATTTGGAAAAGCACATTCCCCACGGGGCGGGTCTGGGGGGAGGCAGCAGTGATGCCGCGGCAGTGCTCAGGGGGCTTAACGAATTGTTTTCTCTGAAACTTCCCCTCGCCACCCTCGGGGCTGCGGCGGCAGCGATCGGATCGGACGTTCCCTTCTTTCTGCATGGAGGAGTTTGTGATTGCACAGGCCGCGGCGAAACGGTCACTCCTCTTCCTGACTTTTCCTGGCATCCCCGCGTGCTTTTGCTCAAACCTCCCTTCGGTATCCCAACGCCGGGCATCTACCGGCGCTGGAAGGATTCCAGGGAAGTGCCGGGATTCCTCTATGCCGCTCAGGAAACGCCGGGCGGCCCGCTGTTGAATGATCTGGAACGGCCCGCTTTTGAAAAACATCCGGTTCTCGGCACTCTCAAAGCCCGTCTGCTGGCGTGCGGTGGCGTTACGGCGGCTCTCATGTCAGGCTCCGGATCCACTGTCTTTGCCATTCTCGAAACGGACGCGGAGGCTGCTCCCATCCTCGAAGCGGCGCGGAACGAAATAGGGGACGAAATGTGGTTTTCCGACACCGCCGTCCGCTGAGCGGAGGGCATCTTCTCCCTGGCGAAAGGGCGCTGTCCGCGCACCGGTCCTGCCATGAGTTTTGAAAGCAATTACGATCAGGGCCCCCGGCGGAGTTCGCTGGCGGGTTCTCTCCTGAGCCTGCTCTTCCGAAGTCCCCGGCTGCTCGGTGCGATCGCCGTTCTTGTGATTGGAGCGATCACTTATTACACAAAGACCGAAACCGTTCATAATCCCGTCACCGGGAAGGAAGTCCGTGTGGTAAAGGGACTTAGCCCTGAGCAGGAGGTGGCCCTCGGACTTCAATCCGTTCCCGAGATGAGCCGGCAGTTTGGCGGGGAAATGCGGGACCCTGTTTCCGGCCAGCTCGTGGACCGCATCGGTGCCCGGTTGGTGGCGGCCAAAGATAACATTCTCAAACGCCGCGGGATTCAGGATTATCCTTACCCGTTTGATTTCCATGTCCTGAACGACAACAAAACGATCAACGCCTTTGCTTTGCCGGGCGGCCAGATCTTCATCACGCAGGCCCTCCTGCGTCAGTTGCCCAATGAGGACGCAGTGGCCGGCGTCCTCGGGCACGAAATCGGGCACGTAGTCGCGCGGCACTCCAACCAGCAGATGGCAAAAAACAAACTGCTGCAAAGCTATGCCCAGGCCGCAGCGGTGGCGACCTCGAACGGTTATGGCAATGGCAGCGCCATCGGTCAGATGGTCGGGCAGTTTCTCCAGACCAGTTACAGTCGCGATGCCGAACTGGAGGCCGACCGGCTTGGGGTCCAGCTCCTCCTTGTTGCGGGGTTTGAGCCGGAAGCCCTCCTCCAGGTCATGGCGGTCCTCCAGAACTCCATGAAAGGTCCGCGCCCCCCGGAAATGCTCAGCACCCACCCTTACCCCGAGGCGAGAGTGGCACAGATCAAGAAATACATCCCGTTCTTCCGCAAAGATCCATATGCGGTGTGGAAAGACTGACGGCCTTTCCGGGCTGAAATCCGGCTGGAGAAACTGAAAAATCCCCTGCATTACCTCCTTGAGACGGGCGCTGCCGTGCGCCAGGACAAACAAACCGGGCTTCGGTGGAACGGGCGCTCCTGCGCAGATCCCGCCAAAATCCCCTCTGAAGGCGCAGCCGGTTTTTCCGGGTACCCATTTTCCATTTCATGAACGAACGCAAAACTCTCGAAGAACGCGCCGCGATGTCCGACATCGAGCGCCTCCGCCACTCCTGTGCCCACGTCATGGCTACCGCCATCCTGCGCATCTGGCCGGACGCTCAGTTCGCCTACGGTCCTCCGGTGGAGAGCGGATTCTATTATGATTTCGACATGAAGCACCGCCTCACGCCGGATGACTTTGAGAAGATCGAGGCGGAGATGAAGAAGATCGCGAAGGAGAACCAGAAATTCGAAAAGAAGGTCATCTCCCGGGACGAGGCCAGGGCCCTCGCTGAGAGCGGACGCCTCGGCGGGCTCACGGACCGTCCAGGGAACGTCAGCCGTTTTAAGCTTGATCTGATCGACAAGATTCCGGAAGGCGAGGAAATCTCCTGCTATCAAAATGGCGACTTCCTTGACCTCTGTGCGGGTCCGCACGTGAACTACACCTCCAAGTGCAAAAACGTGAAGCTCATGGCGGTCTCCTCGTCCTTCTACATGGGAGACGAGTCCAAGGGGCAACTGCAGCGTCTCTATGGCACGGCCTTTGAGAGCAAAGAGGAACTGGAACAGCACCTTGTCGCCCTCGAAGAGGCGAAGAAGCGCGATCACCGGAAGCTTGGCAAAGAGTTGCAGCTTTTTCACATCGATGACGACGTTGGTCAGGGACTCATTTTGTGGACTCCGAAAGGCGCAACGATTCGCCAGGAGTTGCAGAACTTCATCAGCGGCGAGTTGCGCAAGCAGGGCTATCAGCAGGTCTTCACTCCGCACATCGGGAAACTGACGCTCTACAAGACCAGCGGACACTTCCCCTATTATAAAGAGAGCCAGTTCGGGGCCGTCATGGCGAACGATGATCTCCAGGCCTGCGCGGATGCCGGCTGCACCTGCGCGGAGGTGATGGCGCGCCTGGATGCCGTCAGCGGACGACTCGCCGCGGGCATCAATGAGCGCGCGGGTAAAGAAGTCATTCCGCCGGAACGCGTGCGCCCTGACGAGGAAATTCTCGATGGCTTCATGCTGAAGCCAATGAACTGCCCGCACCACATTAAGATCTTTGACAGCCAGCCGCGCAGCTATCGCGACCTTCCGGTGAGGCTCGCGGAATTTGGCACGGTCTACCGCTGGGAGCAAAGCGGGGAACTCAATGGCATGACCCGTGTGCGGGGCTTCACCCAGGACGATGCGCACTTGTTCTGCACGGAAGACCAGATGCCTGGCGAAGTGCTGGGCTGTCTCAGCCTGGTGAAAACCGTGCTCACCACCCTGGGCATGGAGAACTATCGCGTTCGTGTGGGCCTCCGCGACCCGGACTCCAGCAAGTACACGGGCAATCCTGACAACTGGGATAAAGCCGAAGCCGCCTGCCGCGATGCCGCGGCCAGTCTCGGCGTGCCGTTCACCGAAGAGCCCGGCGAAGCGGCCTTCTACGGCCCGAAGATCGACTTTGTAGTGAAGGATGTCATCGGTCGCGAGTGGCAGCTCGGCACCGTGCAGGTGGACTACAACTTGCCGATCCGTTTTGACCTGACCTACATCGGTGCGGACAACGCGAAACATCGCCCGGTGATGATCCACCGCGCGCCGTTTGGCAGCATGGAGCGTTTCACCGGAGTGCTCATCGAGCATTTCGCCGGACACTTCCCCGTTTGGCTGTCACCGGAGCAGGTGCGGATCCTGACCATCAGCGAAAAGAGCGGCGAGTTTGCCGGCTCAGCACTGGAGCAACTGCGGGAGGCCGGGATTCGTGTCACGCTCGACAACAGCGCGGAGAAGATCGGTGCCAAGATTCGCAATGCTCAGCTTCAGAAGATCCCTTACATGCTCGTCATCGGGGAGAAGGAGGCTGCGGAGGCCAGCGTCAGCGTGCGCCATGCAAAGAAAGGCGACCTCGGGGTCAAACCGCTGGCCGTATTTCTGCCTGACATCCTCGCGGAAGTCAGCGAACGCCGACTGTAACAAAATCCGCACTCCTTTTTCGCGCGTTCATTCTCTGATGAACTCCTCCGCCTCCATCAATTGGGCCGATGTCCGTGCTCAGTTCCCCATCCTTTCGCAAGTGCAGGCGAACGGAAAGCCGCTCCTGTATCTGGACAGCGCCGCCAGTTCTCAAAAGCCTCAGGAGGTCATCGACGCACTGAGTCGTTACTACGCGCACGACAATGCCAACGTGCACCGCGGCCTCTACGAACTCAGTGCCCGCGCGACCGATCAATACGAAGCCGCCCGCCGCCGCGTGGCTTCGTTTATCGGCGCGGAGGAGAACGAAATTGTCTTCACGAGGGGAACCACAGAATCGATCAACCTCGTCGCCCGTGCGTGGTGTGAGGCAAACCTCCGCCCGGGAGACGTGATCCTTCTCACCGAACTGGAGCACCACAGCAATCTTGTGCCGTGGCAACTGGCTGCTGAACGTCACGGTGCCTCCCTCCGCTATGTTCCCGTTCAGAGTGAAGACGGGGATCTGGAGGTGGACCTGCTGCCTTCTTTGCTCACACCGGAGGTGAAGCTGTTCGCCTTCACGCATATTTCGAATTCCCTGGGCACCATCACGCCGGCGGCGGAATGGTGTGCCCTCGCACGCAGCCGGGGTATTACGACGGTGGTGGATGGTGCGCAGAGCGCCGGGCACATTCCCGTGAACGTCAAAGAGATCGGCTGCGATTTCTTCGCCTTCTCCGGCCATAAGATCTGCGGGCCCACCGGTATTGGCGTGCTCTACGGCACCGCCGCCGCGCTGGCCGCGATGCCGCCCTTTCATGGCGGCGGCGAGATGATTGAGAGCGTTCGCTACGACCGCAGCACGTTCCGTGCAGCTCCTGGTAAATTCGAAGCCGGCACACCACCCATCGCGGGTGCCATCGGTCTTGCAGCAGCCCTCGATTATCTCGATTCCATTGGCATGGCAAATATCGCAGGGCGCGATGAAGGCCTCACCAGCCATCTCGTTGCCACGCTCAATGCGATCGATGGTGTCCGCGCGATCGGCCCCAAAGGTGTGCGCGGCGCCCTGAGCAGTTTTGTCATGGAGGGCGTGCATCCCCACGATCTCGTTACCTTTTGCAGTGAACACGGACTCGCCATGCGCGGCGGCCACCACTGCACGCAACCCCTCATGCGAAAACTCAAACTTCCCGGCACGGCCCGCGCCAGCCTTTACTTTTACAACACAGAGAACGAGATCGACCGCATGGGCGAAATCCTCACTGCTGCCCGCCTCTATTTCGCATGAACCCGCTCGACGAACTTTACCAGGCCGTCATTCTCGAACACTCGCGCCGCCCGCGAAACTACGGCCCGCAGCCCGTTCCCCCTGCTTTCCATGCAGAGGGCGTCAATCCCTCCTGCGGTGATGAGATCGAAGTCTGGGTTGCCTTCAAGCCTGATGGCTCCATCGAAAAAGTCAGCTTCCAGGGCCAGGGCTGCGCTATCAGCCAGTCCGCCGCCAGTATCATGACCGTTAAAACCGCAGGGCGGTCAGTGGACGAAGCCCGCAGCCTCATCAGCGGCTTTCACGACATCGTCAGCACGGAAGCGGAGCCGGATATGGATCACTTTGGCGAACTCGCGGTCTTTGCCGGAGTGCGTCAGTTTCCTCAGCGCGTGAAATGCGCCATGCTGGGATGGCGCGCCCTGGAGCAGGCGCTGAACCGGTCGTCGGAGAAGGTGACGACGGAGTAATCTCAGGGATCTTCGCTGAACGGGTTCGATATTTTTACGAACGGAAAGTCCTTCCCGTTCCGGGTAACCATTTGAAGACCCCATGTGCGGGCGGTCGCAGCAATGAAGCTGTCGATCAGCGGCGGTTCCATGCCAGCGGTTCGGAGTTCCCGGCAGTAACGTGCCCATTC
>DATAIE010000328.1:0-2378 GCA_036262875.1 Verrucomicrobiales bacterium | reverse complement strand
GACCGATCAGTGGCGGTTTCCAGGGCACAAAGCGAAAGGGGACCTCGCGTGGCCGGGCATCGACGACGCAGGATGGAAAGTATCCCGCATCGACAAGCCGGAGGGGGCGAAGCCTCTCACCCAGTTCGAAGAGGCAATGGCCATGGCGGACAACGAAAAGCCCAGCGTCACGGGGGCCTTCGACCGGATCAATTTCATCGATTCCGGCGCAGCGGGAGACATCAAATTTCCGGCTCCGGTTTCCTTCCCTGGCGACAAGCCCGGGAATCAGGACAGCTATGTCATCAAAGCGGAAGCCAATCTGGTGATTCCGCGCGACGGAGTTTATCACCTGGGCATTCACGCCGATGAACACTGTGGAATCTGCGTGGTCGATCAAAAGTGGACCGGCCTTATCCGGGACACCGGCTACCGCGCTCATATGGCTTTCGCCGGCGGAGACACCATCGTGGAAGGCGAACCGGACTTGAACGGCACCAACGCCCAGGTGGTGGGCGAGATCCGCCTGGCTAAGGGCACCTACCGGATCGAGGTCGTCTATGCTGAAACGTCCGGCCCCTCCGTGATGTCGGTCTTTGGCGGACCGGCCGGTTATGCGCCACGGCTCCTGTCAAAAGGCGGAGCGAAAATCGAACCGGATATCGATGGCCTGCCACTGGTGGAACCGCCGGAGAAGAAATGAGGACGGTGCCGGACTAACAAAGTCTGGTCCCGATTTGCCTCTCATATCTCGGCGGTATCCACCCACCAGTCATGGTCACGGCTGATTCTGTATCCGTAGATCGTGGCCGGAGCCTCGGTAATATGGAGATCGTGAAGTTCGGCGCGCAGTCCCGGATATCGTGACTTGGGAACCGCCAGGAAGAGCGCAGGGACGGCCCCGCCGCTCAAGGCGCGCATGGCGGCACGAATGACGGCGGCTCCACGGGAGGGATCGTCGAAATGAAACGAAGACAGATGAGCGGAGACCATCTCGACTTGTTCGTTAGTCCAGAGTTGTTTGGCGTTCCGGGTGTCCTCCAGCCAGGCCGAATCTACCACAGGTACAGGGAGCATCCGGCTGCGCTCTTCACGCCGGCCTCCCGTGACGATGCAGTCGGGTTTTGGCGGAATGATGACGGGGCTCACGTTTGAGGAATCGCCAGCTAAAGAGGAAGTGATGCGCAGGATCATGATCTCCGCCAGTCGTTCAAAGACAGGAACTCCAAGGCGCCCGGTGTATTCTAACGGCAGTCTCGCGGTGCCTTCCATGACGATGCTGTAACAGGACCGCGAATTCGATTGTTCGATCTGCTGCTTCGCGGTGAGGATGAGACGGGCAAGCACGCGACCATTTCGCGCCTGCGGGCAAATTTTGAGATCTGCAAGGTAATGGACAAGTTGTTTCCGCGGGCAGGAATCGTGGAACGCAATCCATCGCTCCACCCGGGCCAGTGTGCCCAGGACTGCGCCGGCCTCTTCGGCCACCAGCACAGTGGCCGCGCCCATGGCGGCGAAGAATGGCAGATAATTGCGCCCATGCGAAATGCGGAAGGTGCCGTCTGTGCCAAGGGGATACACGAACTGGCGCTCAAACCGTTCCAGAGCCGCGCCCAGCCATTCCGGAGGCGTTTCGCGCAGGGTGTGAAGATTCATGGGCGGGTTCCCACAAAAACCTGGGGATAGAAGAAGCTGCGGTCACGCCCTTCCATTTGTCGGCCGAGTGCGTGATCCCAGATGAAAGTGCCGGTGAGAGCCGTGAAATCGAGAGAGGAATTCAACTGGCGCGCCATGAGCCGGCCGCCGGGCTTCAGCACACGCGCCGCCGCATCGAGGGTTTGCGTGGCCTGCAGCGGTGAAAGCCAGTCGAGGATGTTGGAGAGATGCACGAAATCCGCGCTCGCAGCCGGCATTCCCTCCAACACCTCCATCATTCGCCCGCGATGCCAAACGACTTCGGTCCGGGGAGGAGTATCGTTTTGCAGCCAGTCGTAAGCATGGCCGGGGGCAAACCGCCCCTCATACATTTGGAGCAGGAAAGGATTCACAGACGCATCAGCGCGGGAAAAAGCGAGATGACTGCGCCACGCAAAGTGTTCGTGGAAGGGGCGGCGGGGGTTTTGCGCCGCTTCGTGGCCGAAAAGGGTGACGAGGTTTGGCAGGGACATCACTTTGGCGAGCGCATCGTCGCGACACAGTCCAGATGCCATTTCTTTCCGCAGCTCCGCGAAACAACGCTCGTACCGGCCGGCGTGATCGGGGCCGTGTTCGCTAACAAAATCCAGCGGTCCGAAAATATCCTCCGGCAGTCCAAGCGTCTCAAGCAAACACTGCAATGCGGTCCTGCGCTCCGCCATCGGCACGCACTCGTGTCCGAGCAGCCGGCAAATGGCTGCGGG
>DATAIE010000327.1:0-9211 GCA_036262875.1 Verrucomicrobiales bacterium | reverse complement strand
CACGATGCCGATTGGACGGTATATTCTGTTAAGACAGAAATAAAAGAAGAACTCGAAATGGAAGCCCTTTCGCCCGTCGCGACGAAGTTCATCCTCCACTGGGGGGAGATGGGGACGCGCTGGGGCATCAACCGGACGGTGGCACAGATTCATGCGCTTCTCTATCTGATGGCCAGGCCGATGAATGCCGAGGAGATCGCCGAGGCGCTGTCCGTGGCGCGTTCGAATGTCAGCAACAGCATCCGGGAACTGCAAAACTGGGGTATCGTGCGCCTCGTTCATTTGCCCGCTGACCGGCGGGACCATTTCGAGTCCCTCAAGGACGTTTACGCCATGTTCAGGATCATCGTGAATGAGCGGAAGCGGCGGGAATTGGATCCTACTTTGCAGGTGATCCGCGGATGCCTCGACAATCCCGGGAAGGAGGAAATCGATGCGAACACCAAAGAAAGGCTGGAGGAGATGCTCGGCTTTTTCGAACTGGCGGACAAGCTTTTTGGCCAACTGGAAAAAGTTTCCACCAAGAACCTCATCCGGGCGGCAAAGATGGGTGCGGGAATGTTCCGGCTGCTGGGATTGACCACCCGGGAGTGAGCGTTTTTTTGCACCATCGTTTCTTTTTATACAGAAATTTCAGATAAAAATGACGGAAGCATGGCGGCTTTTTCCTGACATACAATGAACACACAACGGATCATTCTGGCGGGCGGCACAGGATTTCTGGGCCGCGCTCTGGCACTCGAATTCTCCGCACTCGGTTATGAGGTCCTGGTGCTGACGCGGCATCCGGACCGGATCGTGCCGGGAGTCCGCATGGTGCCGTGGGATGGCCGTACGGCGGGGCCGTGGACGGCTGAACTGGAGGGTGCACGGGCGGTGATTAATCTGACCGGCAAGAACGTAAACTGCCGCTACACGGAGCGCGCTCTGGCGGAGATCAATGCCTCCCGCGTCGAGAGTGTCAGAACTCTCGGGGATGCCATGCACCGCTGCCTGCTGCCGCCGGAGGTATGGGTGCAGGCGTGCTCGCTCGCCATTCACGGGGACGCGGGCGACCGGGAGTGCGATGAACTCGCTCCGCCGGGAACCGGCGTCCCGGTGAAAACCTGTCAAAAGTGGGAAACGGCGTTCGCGCATTCGCCTACGCCGCGCACGAGGCGTGTCGTCCTGCGCATCAGCTTTGTGCTGGACCGCGGTCAGGGCGCTTTGCGGATGCTGGAGCGGGTAACGCGCTGTTTTCTTGGAGGAAGCATCGGAAGCGGCCGGCAGTTTATCAGTTGGATTCACCTCCGGGATATGGTGCGGGTATTTCTGCGGGCGGTGGAAAATCCGAATATGACGGGACTCTACACCGCCACCAGTCCCGGACCCGTGAGCAATGCGGACTTCATGCGGATGCTGCGAAAGACCCTGCACCGGCCCTGGTCCCCTCCGGTGCCGGCATGGCTGGTGCCGCTCGGATGTCTGCTGCTGCGCACCGAACCGGTGCTTGCCCTGACGGGGCGAAAGGGCGTGCCGCGCCGCCTGTTGGACGAGGGATTCCGGTTCGAGTTTCCGGACCTGGAAGGTGCCCTGGCAGACCTCTATCAAGAACCGCGTCTCTCTGCACGCGGTGCCCGCTCCGGATGACCTGGCGGTGAAGGAATCCCGCGTTGCCGCGGAAGCCGGCATGGTCATGATCGGGCGTTCATGACGCCGTTTCGTTCCCTTCTTGTGTTCCTGCTCCTGGGGGCGGCTCCCCTGTTGCTGCGTGGTCAAGAGCCGGCGGCGCTCACCCCGGAACAAAAGCAGCACGTCATTTTGTTGCGGGGAAAGCTGGAGATGCGCACCGGAGTGGCGAAGGAACTGGAGGCCGTAAGAGAAAAACTGGCGGGCCGCCCGGCGCCAACCGCTGTGGAGCGGACGCAACTGGAGGAAAAGGAGAAGGACATCGTCAAGCAACTGGAGTCGCTGGACGCCGAACTGCACCGGGAAATGACCGGGGTGACGGACAAGTCCATTACCCCGGAGGAAGGGGACGTCGATTTGCAGAAGCAGGCGAAGGAAGTGTTGAAGCCCGCGCTCGATTTTCTGAACGACATGATGGAGCAGCCGCGAAAGATGGAGGAGGTGCGGAGGGGGATCGAATGGAGGAAGAAACAAATCGAAATTCTGACGCGGGCCATCGCGGGGCTGGACCGGACGCTGACCGAGATCGATGCGGATACGGAAAAAGAGGCTAACAAATCTCTGCGTGATGAGATGCTGCGTCAGCGGGAGGAATACGTGCGCCGCCGGGTGCTCTACCATACGGACCTGGCCGACCTCGAGCCGCGCCTGGTGGAACTGCGCAAGGACCGTCAGGGATTCGGGCAATATGCCGCCAAGCTCTGGAGCGGATACGTTTTGCACCGTCTCCTGAATCTGCTGCTGGCCGCAGCCGCCTTCACCGGCGTGCTCCTGCTGCTGCGCTGGATTCGCCGCTGGTTCAGCCGGCGCGGCCTGCGAAGGCACTTTGGCGCCTCGCCTTTTGTTTCGCGGCTGGTCGACGTGCTTTTTCATGTGGTGTCGGTGATCAGCGCCATCTTTGCCGCCTTTCTGGTGCTCTGGATCAGTGGAGACTGGCTGCTGCTGACGCTGGCCATGCTGCTGGTGGCAGGATTGATTCTCCTTAGCCGGCACACGCTGCCGCGGATGTATGAGCAGGTGCGCATCCTGATGAACCTCGGAGGTGTCAGGGAGGGGGAGCGGGTGATCTGGCACGGGCTGCCGTGGCAGGTGAAGCGGCTCCATTTTCAGTCAGAGCTTTACAATCCCAGTCTCACGGGAGGGCTCGTGCATCTCCCGCTGCGGGAAATGTCGTCGATGCTTTCGAGGCGCTACGGGAAGAAAGAGAGGTGGTTTCCCACGGAGGAGGGAGACTGGGTGGTGCTCAATGACGGCACGGTGGGCAAGGTAGTACTGCAAACACCGGAGAACGTGCAGATCGTTCCCGTGGGTGGCAGTTTCAAGACCTACACCACGACGGATTTTCTCAGCCGTACGCCGCGGAATCTCTCTCACAATTTCCGTGTGGAGTCGAAGTTCAGCCTGGACTACCGGCACACGGAGGCGGTGCTGGGGAATGCGCAGGAGATCCTTGCCGAGCCCCTGCGAGAGGGATACCGCCGTCTCCTGGAGGCGGATGACATCATCCATGTGAGTGTGGAATTGATGGAGGCCGCGAGTTCGTCACTGGACCTCCTGGTGCTCGCGGATTTTTCCGGAAAGGCCGCTCCGCACTATCAGGCATTGTTTCGTCTCACGCAGCGTCTCTGCATGGAAACCGCGCGCGCCAATGGCTGGAAAGTGCCGTTTCACCAGGTGGTGGTTCACACCCCGGCTGCCGCGGAGGAGGTGCCCGGATGAACGAAGAAACTCCGGGTGGATGGAGAGCGTTCGTGCGTCGCCGCGGGCCCGGTGCCATGATTTTGCTGGCGCTGCTCCTTGTGGCGGCGGTCGTGCAGATGCTTGTGATCACACGGCGTGGCGCCTCTCCGGAAACATGCGTGCCGCTCGCCATGACGCTGCTGGCTCTGGTCACGAATGGCTGGTGGTGCCGGTCCGCGCGCGCCGCGTATCCGGCTGCTCCGCTTAGCCGGGGAACCGCGAAGGCGCGGCGTGCCACATGGCTGGTCGCCGGGGCTTCGGTCGTCCTCGCGATTTGGCCCCGCTACACCAGGCTGGACCAGGGGCTGACGGCGGATGAGATGGTGAAAGTCGAGACCGGCATTCTCGGCCATTGGGAAACCCAGGCCGACGGCCAGCGCCATTTCCATCCCATCACTTGGCAGGAGACACTGCATGCCAGGGAGGCATGGACAGACACGTTCAAAGTCGGCCCCTGGGGATATCTCGAGGCAAGAGCAGGTCATGTTTTATTGGGAGGCAGCAGTGACGGCAAGGAGCCCGTCAGAGAGCGCGGGCTGCGCCTGTTTCCTTTTGTTAGTGGAATCCTGACGGTGGGGCTGATCGCGCTGTTGAGCACCCTCATTGCCGGGCCGCGGGCGGGGCTGGCGGCGGGATTGATCCTCGCGCTGCATCCGGGGCATGTTATGGTGAGCACCACCATCGGAGCCTCATCCACCATGCTGCTCTGTTTTGCGGCGGCTATCCTTTCGCTGATGAAGGCGCTGGAAACAAACCGCTGGCCGTGGTGGCTGGCGCTGGCTGCGGCCCAGGCGGCCTGTTTTCTTTGCAACGGAGCTTCGCTGGGCGCGCTCGTGGGTTTGAACGCGGGTGGCGTCGCCGCCATCCTGGCCTCGCGGGCGGGCGATGACCGGCTGTCTCATCTGCTGCGGCTGCTTCTCCCTGTGGCCCTCGGAGTCGTGTGGCTGGTAACGATGGATTCGTTCGAATACAGTTCCCAGTGGCCCGACAAGGCGCTCCGGGATCAATGGTCGCA
Organism: Verrucomicrobiales bacterium; assembly: GCA_036262875.1. Taxonomy (GTDB): domain Bacteria; phylum Verrucomicrobiota; class Verrucomicrobiia; order Verrucomicrobiales; family V1-33; genus V1-33. The sequence continues at coordinate 4,788 of DATAIE010000327.1, read as the reverse complement.
GGTGGTGGGCGGCATCCCGGACACAGAATCCGGGAGCGGATTCAGTCTGACGCACATCGCCCGTGACACTCCCTGGCGGGGCGTGAGCGCCCGCTGGTTTCTTCTTTTGTGTGCCGGTGCGGGGTTGCTCGTGATGTTGTTCCAGGACTGGCGCAGCCGCGCCGTCGCTGCTTGTGTGTTGACCGGTTATTTTCTGTGTCCGGAATCCGTGACCATCCTGTTCCTGGCATTGCTGCTGCCGCCCGTGCTCGCCTGTGCAGGGGCTGGACTGGCGCGATTGTCCCCGCGGAACAAACGGCTGGGCCATGCACCGGTGTTTATCGGCGTGGTCTATGCGCTGACGACGCTGCCCGTGCTGCACCGGTTGATGGCGCTGCCGGCCCTGCCCATCCGCGAGGTGGCCGCTGCCGCAAAGCGGACGGGGGCGGACGCGAAGGCAATGACGGCGTCGCCGGATGCCTCCGCTGTTTTCTATGATCCGGAGGTCCGTGTTGTCAGGACGCTGACGGAATTAAACGATGTCGTCGATGCTGCTAACGAGCAGGGGCGGCCGCTGCGGGTGTATCACCGGATGACGGAAGGCGGTGAAGAGCGCCGGTCACTCCTGGAGGAACTCGAAAAGAGCGGAAGATTCCAGCTCGTTCAGGAATTCACGGCGCTGGAGTTGCAAAACCACTGCCGTCTCTACCGGTATCAGCCAAAGGAGAGGATCATTCATCTCAATCTGAAAGCGGAAAAGAAGCCCGTCCCATAAGCCCTTCGGTTTTGCGGAAGATACGGCGCCAGCCGGTGTGGATGAGCTCCAGCCGATCGAAAAAGACCCGCTCGAAGGCATCGATCGCCATGCGTGGTTTGGCGTGGGGATTCACTTCATTTTCGCCCCATTCATAGTCATCGAAGGCGATGATGCCGCCGGGCTTGAGGAGACTCCATGAGAGCGCGGCATCGATGAAAACGTCCTTCGCGAGGTGACTGCCGTCGATGTAGATAAAATCGAAGCTCTGCCAAAAACCATCGCCGGCCGCCATCCATGCCAGCACTTCAGAGGACAGGCCCTCATAGAGGGTGATCTGTTCGTCATGACCGCCGGTTTTGCAATTCTCAATGAAGCATTCCCGGGTCAGCCCGTCCACTTCCGGGGTCGTCGGGTCCGGCAAAAAGGGATCGATGGCGTGGACTTGGCTGTCCGGGTGAGTGAAAAGCAGGTCCAGCATGAGGTTGGTGCTGATCCCTTCGAATCCGCCCACCTCCAGGGCCTTCACTGGTTTATCGGTTGCGAGGAAGGTCTGCCAGTTTTCGAGATCGTCCAAATACCATCCCCAGGCCTTGGTGCCGCGGTAGCAGTCCCAGGGTCGTGGCCCGTCAGGGTCTCCTTCAGTCCCCATGTCGTTCGTCAGCAGCGCACAGTCTTCCTTTTTTTTGCCACGGGATCGCCACGGCGGCTTTTTAAGATATAGCTTTCCGCATCCGGAATCTGACAGGCGGTGTCGCCCATGTCGGCTTCCACCCGGCCCAGTTTGCGGGCTGTGGCGATGGCCTTTTCGCCGAGGTCCGCCACGTAGGTGCCTGCGGAAATCACGAACCCGTTCATCGCACACCGCACGCGGTTGGCGGAGGACTTGAGCGTCTTTGTGATCCGGTCCAGCAGCGCCGCCAGTTGCTTTACCGGCAACTGGTCATCCGGGATCATGGCCACCACCGCGGAGAGCGTGGCCCAGCCGGAACAGGCGATGCCCTCCTTTGGCGAGTCGATCCACTTCACCGCGAGAGGAATGGCGTCCGGATGTTCCGACGCCACCCACGCCACGGTGGTGCCTGAGATCATGTGCCAGGGAGCCTTCTTCGCCCAGTCCTCCAGTTGGGCGGGCGTCATTTTTTTCCCGTCCGCGACCATGCCTGCGAGATACATGGCATCTGAGTTTCCCGTCGCATAGAGTTTCATCGCCAGTGCCTGGTCTCCTTTGATCTTTTTATGGATCGTCTTCAGATCGGAAATCTTGATGCCGAAAAACGGTTCGGTTGCCCCGTGACGGAGATACGTGCGTTTGATGCTTTCGGACCCCATGGATTCGAGTTCCGACATTACTTGATCAAGAGTCATGGGCGCAGGTGGCTAGGGCGGAGACATTCAGGGGAAAGATGAGAGGGAATCTCCAACCTGTCCACTACGCATCTCCCCGCGCCTTGTCATAAGCTGCTATGATCCGCTGCACCACGCGGTGCCTGACAACATCCGCGCCGGCGAATTCACAGAACGCAATCCCGTCGATGCCGGGCAGAATGCGGATGGCTTCCCGCAGGCCGGAGCCGCGGGGGTCCTTGAGGTCGATTTGTGAGGGGTCCCCCGTGACGACACACTTCGATTTCTCGCCAAGACGGGTGAGGAACATGAGCATCTGCGACTGCGTGGTGTTCTGAGCCTCGTCGAGAATAATGAAGCTGCGGCTGAGCGTGCGGCCCCGCATGTAGGCCAGCGGGGCGATTTCGATCTGTCCCTGGTCGATCATCTTTTCAATCTCCGCGGGCTCCAGGATATCGTAGAGCGCGTCGTAGAGCGGACGCAGATAGGGCAGTACTTTCTCGTTCAAGTCACCGGGAAGAAATCCCAGCGCTTCACCGGCTTCGACCGCCGGGCGGGAGAGGACGATGCGCTGAATGTCGCCCGCCTTGTAGGCCGCTACGGCGCTGGCCACAGCGAGGAAGGTTTTTCCCGTGCCGGCCGGCCCGATGCCGAAGGTGACGTCATGCGTACGGATGGCTTGGAGGTAGGCCAACTGGCCTTTGGTCCGTGCCATGACGGGCGGCTTGCGCGGCGATCCCACGATCTTGATGCCGGTGAGGTCGTCGAGGGAGGCACTGGAGGGAGCGGCGGCGCCATTCGGCTCGGCGCTGCCGCCATTATGGGCGGGAGCGCTGCCGCGCGCCGTTTCCATGGCGAAGCGGAAGAAGTGCTCATTGATATCCGTGCCGCGGCGGCGGGCTTTTTCGAGCTGTTCAAAAACGCGCTTTCCGGTGGCCACACCCTGTTCCGCACCCTGCAGCCGGATCCAGCCGTCACGGGTGGTGATGCGGATCCCGGTTTCCTTTTCGAGAGCTTTCAGCAGCGTGAGATCGCCGGCGAAAAGGCTTTGGAGAAAATGAGGGGTTTCGTATTCGAGTGTTTCAGTAGTCATTAGTGTGGGGCGGGCGCCCGGGGCGGCAGGATCACTTCCAGCCGTAAACCAGTGCCCAGTCGATCTCTTCTTTTTCTTTCCCGGTCATCTTGAAAACGATGCGGTAATTACCGGTCTTCGGCGCGGTGAGTTTGACGCCGGTACAGTCTTTGACTTCCTTTTTTTCCGAGGCCACCTTCACTCCTTTGTCGTCATAGACTTCGATTTCGATCTTCACCTTTGGCGTCGAGGTGGCGAGCCAGAACCAGACTTCACCGCCCTTGAAGAGCTGGTGTTTTACCATCGTCTGTTCGCCGGAGGTCACTTTGCCTTTCCAGTATTCCTGGCGGATTTTGAATCCCTTCTTCACCTCGTCGATAGCGGTTTCGAGGGCGGTGGAATGGGCATCGTCCACCATGGCGAACGCTGCGGGAGCCGCGAACGCAAAGAGGAGCGCCATCAGAACGGCGCGGAAAAAAGCAGGGCGGGGGGCAGGACGCATGTGTATTATTTCTTCGTGATAATGGATTTGACGAGCGCGGCGGTGATGCGGTGCATGTCGTTCACGGCCTTTTCCGAGAGATTCTCATCACCGGACTGCATGATCTCGCGCAACTGCGCAAGCCCGTCGGCGATGCTCTTGAGCTTGGCAGGGCTCTTGGCCTTGGTCAGCATGTCCTCGAGGGCGTCGTTGAAATAGTCCGCCAGATCCGGCTGATAGAGCAGTTCGGCGCGGTCCTTGGAAAACGATTTGCCGATCACCGCGGTGATAACCTCCGTGCCGCGGAGCCAGCCGCCGACGGAGATGCACTCGGCGAGCGCGCCGTCGCGCAGAGATTCCATCTTGTCCTTCACCGTGGCCTGGGTGGCATCCAGTTCCGTGCGGACGACGTCCCATTTGGCGATCTTGGCGGCATCGTCGATGGCCTGGCAGTGTTTGAGCACGTCCTCCCGGACGCCGAGGGCGGTTGCGAGCGCGAGCACATCCTTGCCCACATTTTCCACGGTCTTTTTGTCCTCCGCCTGCACAGCGATGAAGCCGTCCGCCACGGTGGCCCCGAGGAGCAGGGCGACATCCGTGCGTTCCGTGAAGGCCGGGCGCTCCCCGCGGTTGACCTGCGCCTTCCAGTCCGGATCGCCAAGGCGGTCCAGCGCTGAGAAAATTTCGCTGGGCACCGGGACGATGACCTCCTCGACGACTTTCCCCGGGAATTTGGTTAGATCGAGTTCGCCGGCCCCCTTGTCAGGGACTACCTTTTCCGGCTCCTCCTTTGCGGGAGGAGGCGTCTCTTTGGCGGCCTTTGGCTTCTTGTCAGCGGCGGGGCAGATGACGGTGGTGAGAAGAGCGGTGCAAAGAATTCCGGCGGTGCGGAGGGTGGTCGAGGGCTTCATGGGCGGTTGGGACAATCCGGCACTATAGAAGCCCGCCGCCGGTTTGCCAGCGGTGAGAGCGCCTGGCGCACGAATTTTCGCGGCCCGGGATGTGCAGGAAAGGCGGGGCGGGGCCGTCAGGGCGCTTTGCTTTCAAAGGCGCTGCGGATGAGCTTCTTAAGCACCGCCGGAGCCGCTGTGGCCAGGGTGACCCGCAGGCCGACCACCTTTTTGCCCCACCACAGTTCCTCCAAAAAGTCCGGAT
>DATAIE010000326.1:0-6574 GCA_036262875.1 Verrucomicrobiales bacterium | reverse complement strand
GAGGCAGCAGCAGTTTCCATTTCCGCCCGACCACCGCCTGCAACTCATTCCCGGCATACCGGATAAAGAGGTTTTCATGCGGTGATACCTCCTCCGGCCCGCCGGTGAGCAGTTTCCGGATATCCATTCCGTCGATCTTCGCCGCCGGCAGGGCCGCGCCACTCAGTGCTGCGAGGGTGGGAAACAGATCGAATGTTCCCGCCATCTCTTTGCATTCCGTGCCGGGAGGGATTTTGCCGGGCCAGCGCATGAGGCAGGGCTCGCGAATGCCGCCCTCCCAGGAGGTGCCCTTCCCTTCCCGCAACGGACCGGCACTGCCGGCGTGCTCCCCGTAGCTCAGCCAGGGTCCGTTATCCGAGGTAAAGACGACCAGCGTTTGCTCATCGATCCCGTTCTTTTTCAGAGATCCGAGGATCTGCCCCACGCTCCAGTCGATCTCCTCGACCACATCTCCATACAATCCGGCACCTGACTTCCCGCGGAATTTATCACTGCAGAAGAGCGGCACATGCGGCTGGGGATGCGGTACGTAGAGGAGAAAAGGACGGTCTTTGTTCCGCTCGATGAAACTCACTGCATGCCCGGTGATCAGCGTGGTCAGGTCGCTTTGGTCATCGAGAAAGCGCAGAACCTTGTCCCCTTCCAGCAGCGGCAGAGGGGGATAACCGTTGGGAGCCTCCGGGTGCTTTGGCCACATGTCTCCGGAATACGGCAGCCCGAAGTATTCATCGAACCCCTGACGCAGGGGCAGCAATTCGACCGGACGCCCGAGATGCCACTTTCCAAAGATGCCCGTCGCATAGCCCCTCGTCTTCAGCAGTTCCGCCAGACTGGTCTCTGCGGGGTTGAGGCCCTCCTTTGCCTTCGGTCCCAGGGCACCGTGAATGCCCACCCGGCTGTGCATACACCCCGTCATGAGCGCCGACCGGCTGGCGGAACACACGGCACTGCTCACATAAAACCGGCTGAATTTGCGCCCCTCCACCGCCATGCGGTCGAGATTCGGTGTTTTCCACCGCTTCGCCCCAAATGGTCCGATGTCCCCGTATCCCATGTCATCGCAGAAAACGATCACCACATTTGGCGGGCGGTCCGCGGCGAGGCCTGAGCCGGCAGCGAGGAGGAGTAGGAGAAAGAGCCGGATCATAGAGGGAGGATGTAAAAGCTGGGTCTCTCCTTTTGTAGACGGCTGCGCTCCGGCAGCATCAGAAAGTTGCATCCGTGAGCGGGGTAGCTATGATCCGCGCCATTGGAGAGATCCATCGAAACCCAACCCTATCGTACGCCCATCATGAAACCCATCGCCTTGATCATCGCTGCCCTGAGCGCCCTGTTCCTTTCCGCCTGCAACACTATGGAAGGCCTTGGCCGGGACATGCAGAAGGCCGGCAGCTCCATGGAGCGCAGCGCCAACCGTTAAACCTTAACCTGTTTGCCGTACCCTCCGGGACGGTTAATTTCACCCGTGGCAGCCAGCCGGCTGCCGCGGGTTTTTTCTATGACCTCCCTCTCCCGTCTCCGTAAAAAGCACGCCGGTGATTCCCGGTGCCCGGTGCCCCGCAAGGTCATAAACCTGATTTCCCTGCTGGCCGGATTTCTATTGGTCTCCTGCGGGTCGCGGACCGGGACCATCTCCGAACGGGACAGTGAGATCGAGGTCCTCTGCGCCGCCGGGCTGCGCGTGCCGGTGGAGGCCGCCGCCAGGGCTTATGAGGCGGAAGGACTGGGGAAGGTGCGTCTTGAATTCGGGGGATCGCAGACACTGCTTTCCAAGCTGGAGGTTTCCAAAAAGGGCGATCTCTTTCTGCCTGCCGATGTGAGTTACGTGGACATCGCGCGGAAGAAGAACCTCGTCGCCGAGGAGGTGGACCTCACCGTGATGAACGCTGTGGTGGCGGTGAAGAAAGGCAATCCCGCCGGGATTCACAGTCTAGCCGATCTCCAAAAGGACGGCGTACGGGTAGTGCTCGCCAATCCTGAACTCGCCGCCATCAGCAGCCTGACTTCCAAAGTGCTGCCGCCCGGCACGTGGCAGGCCATCGCGGCCCGCGCCGTTACGATGAAACCGACGGTCTCCGACGTGGCCAACGACATCGCCCTCGGGGCAGCCGATGCGGGATTTGTGTGGGACGTCACGGTTCTTCAGGGTTCCGGACTCGAACGGGTGGATCTTCCCGAATTGGCTGCGGTGAAAGGCCGCGTCGGGGGGGCCGTCTCTGCCTCGGGTTCCGGCCAGACGGCCGCGCTGCGTTTTCTCCGGTGGCTCGCCGCGCCGGATAAAGGAGGCCCGATTTTCGCCCAAAACGGCTACGCCGCCCCCGGCGGCGATGCGTGGGCCAAAGAACCCTCCCTCACGGTCTACGCCGGGGCCATGCTCCGACCGGCGATCGACCAGACCATCGCTGATTTCGAAAAGCGCGAGGGCTGCCGGGTGGACCGGATTTACAACGGCTGCGGCGTTCTGGTCGGCCAGATGCGGGCGGCGGGCGCCGGAGATGTTTTCTTCGCCTGCGATGCCTCCTTTATGGGGCAGGTCTCCGACCTTTTCCCCTCCTCCAGCGAGATTTCGACGAACCAGCTCGTCATCCTCGTGAAAAAGGGCAACCCTCACCATATCCGCACGCTGGACGACCTCGCCGGTCCCGGCGTCCGGGTGGGGATCGGAAATGAAAAACAATGCGCTCTCGGAGTCATCACTCAAACGACGCTTAAGGAGAGCGGCACTCGCGAGGCCGTCAGCAAAAACGTGGTCGTCCAGACGCCAGCCGGAGACATGCTGGTGAATCAACTTCTGGCGGGCGGACTCGACGCTGCCATCACCTACGTCAGCAACGCCGCGGGCTCAGCCGAACAACTCGAAGCCATCTCCATTTCCCTGCCCTGCGCCATCGCCCACCAGCCGGTCGGCATCGCGAAAGACACCAAGTTCCCGCAACTGGCGGCGAGGCTAACCGCAGCGCTCACCACCGCGGACTCCCGCAAGCGTTTTGAAGCCCTGGGGTTCGTCTGGAAGAAGGACGGCACTCCCTAACCTGGTGCACTGTTAGAGTGATTGCCAAAAAGAATTTCCGGAACGCAGGCATCCTCCCGCGCTCTCCGCTGACGCAGCATGGTAACGATTCGAAGCCCTGAAAGGGCAGGGCAACAAAGCCCGGGGCAAGGCAGCGCAGCGGCGCAGCCCCGGGGTAAGGCCAGCCAAACCGCAAGCCCTGAACAGGGCGGGACAATTTTCCCGGAACGCGACCGGCTTCCGTCCGTCTTTTCCCAAACTCACAAGGGGGCGGCGGAAGGGTGCCCCGCCCTTGCAGGGCTCATCACTTTGTAGAGGCAACCCAGGGCCGCGCCAGCTTCGCAGGCTTGCCCTGGGCTTTGTTCTTTCGCGCTTTCAGCGCTTCAGAGAGAGTATGTGAGGGGATCGGCGCTTCCCGAAAAATTCTTTCGGCAGACGCGCTACTTCACGAGGGCTGCCGTCTTTTTGGGATTGATCAGCGGGAACTTTTCGCTGCCGCCTTTTTCGGATCCCTGCTTGATGAGCGCAGCCACCTCCTGAGGTTTCAGGGAAGGCTTCACCGCGAGGATCTTGGCAGCGAGATTTGCGACATTGGGCGATGCCATCGACGTGCCGGAGAACTTCATGCGGTCACCGCCGGGAATATAGCTGTCCACTTCGAAGCCGTTCGCGTAGACCTCCACGTTTTTTCCGAAGGTAGTGAATGACGTCCGGTCACCGGCCTGGTCCACGGCACCCACGGTGATCATGTTCGGCAGTTGAAACGAAGAGGGAATCAGTTCCTGAAACTCGTTGTCCTCGTCGCTGTTCCCCGCCGCACAGACGAACAGGATGTCCGGAGCGCTTTTGAGGGCTTCGTAAAGTCCGTCACCGCTGATCTTAAAAATGCCGCGGGCGAGCTCCGCGCGTTTGGCGGCGTCCTTTTCGATGCCGTTGGCTTCCAGCGCGCCCTCCACGTCCTTCTGCGATCCGCCCCAGCTCATGTTCACCACGCGCACATGGTTCGCTTTGAAGTAGTCCACAGTTTCGCGATACATTTTCGCCTCCTTTTTGGCGAGTTCGGCTGTGGGGGCGATGGGAATGGAGCGGTGATCGTAGGTGATCCGCGCGGAGAGCAGGCGGACGAAGGGATTGCCCTCCGCCGTGATGCCGCCCACGTGCGTGCCGTGGCTGTAGTTTCCAAAGAGGCTCAGGTCCTCCATGAAGGGCTTCACTTCATCCGGCTTGATCACAGACATCGTCTTCTTCAACTCCGAAGCCTCCGGGCTCTCGATGGCCGCGCGCAGGTCGAGCATCCCCTTGATGCGGCTCTTCATGGAAGGCAGCCGCGCCTGCGCATCCTTGAGGGGATACAACTGGCTGCTTTCCCTGTTGGATTCCAGATCGTAGGCGATGCCGTGCACGTCATCGATGTAGCCGTTGCCGTCATCGTCGACGCCGTTCACCTGCTCTTTCGGGTTTGTGAACTGGCGGTCTTTGAAAATCGCTGTATCCACTCCCGAATCCCATACCGCCACAACGACCGGCTGAGCACTGCCGCTCTCCTTCAGCGTCCAGTCGCGCGCCTGCCAGATGTCCGGCTTTTTCACATCGTGAGCCGCGATCACCGCACCCAGCGAGGCGATGACCTGTTCCTTCAACGGTAAATCGAGTTGAATCCGGGAGCGCATGCCGATGATCGTCTGCGCCACTTCGCTGCTGATGCCGCCCGTTTGTTTGATCGCAGGTTCGATATGGCTCTGCACCATGCCCAGAAAGAAGTTTTCACTGGCCATTTCCATCCGGCCTTTCGCCTGTTTCAGGTCCGCCTGCACCACTTCCCACGGCAGGGCGTTGAGCTTCGCCGTGTAGTCTTTCTGAAACGCCGCTTTCAGCGCCGCATCATCGCCGCCGGCGGCCTTTCGCGCCGCAATGCGGGCTTCTGAGGACAGGCCGGTCAGCAGTTTGGCGGAGGGCTTGTCTTCAAGTTCCCGCATCTCGCGGATGAGCGACATCGCGGCGTCATCGTGGCCGGCCAGCAGTTCGAGGGCGAGGAGCGTGCTCTTGAAATCCTTCAGCGTAGTCCTGTCGGTGATGTCGTAGCCGGCGAGGATTTTCTCGATGTCCGCCCGCACCTTTTGGGCGAAGGAATTGAACTTTGCCGCATCTTTGATCAGCTCCGTGGCCGTACCTTCCAGCTTGTAAGTCAGGCGCGGCAGGTCGTCCGCTTTGGTGACTTTCTTTTTATCCTGCGCAGTGGCCTGATGGGAAAGAACGCACAGCAGCGCGGTGGCGATCACCTTCGCAGCACGGGAACGAATCGAAACGGGGAGGGAGTATTTCATGGCGCGACCATGGTGAAACCACGCCCGTCGGCAACGAGAATGCTCGTCCTTCTATCACTTTGCCGCGAGGGCGGTTCGTTCAGACCTTGCCAAAAATCGTTTTGCCGGTGCTCAGCAGGTCATCACAGGCTTTCTTGAGGCGTGTGCAGAGGCTTTGCTCACCCTTTTTCAGATAGCCGCGGGGATCGTAGAGCTTTTTATCGCCGATGCCGTCTCCACTCTCCGGATATTCGTCACCCACTTTGAGCACGCCGGCGTAGTTCTTCAGCATGTGATCCGCGATGGGACGGGTGAAGGCGTACTGCGTGTCCGTATCGATGTTCATCTTGATGACGCCGTAGCCGAGCGTCTCGCGGATTTCCTCAAGAGGGGTGCCGCTGCCGCCGTGGAAAACGAGGTCCATCTCTGCTTTCACACCGTGTTTGTCGATGACGGCCTTCTGGCCATCCCGCAGAATGGTGGGCTTGAGTTTGACCGCGCCCGGTTTGTAGCTGCCGTGCACATTGCCAAACGTCGCCGCGAACATGAAGCGTCCGAGCGGAGTGAGCGCTTCATACACGGCGAGCATGTCCTCGGGAGTGGTGTACAGCTTTTCGTTCGCCACGCCGCTGGTATCGTGTCCGTCCTCCTCGCCGCCGACGACGCCGGCTTCCACTTCGAGGATGATTTCGTTTTTCACGCACTCCTCCATGAGGGCCTTCGATTGCGTGATATTGGCATCGAGCGGGAGTTCCGAGCCGTCGAACATGTGGCTGTTGAAGAGATTTCCCTGACCCGCGGCACGACGGGCCGCCGTGGCGGCAATGAGGGGCTTGAGGAACTTGTCCACGTTCTTCGGATGGCAATGGTCCGTGTGCAGTCCGACGAGAACATCGTAGCGCGCGGCCAGACGGTGCACCGCCTCGGCGAGAACGATCGCCCCCAGTGCCATGTCTTTCACTCCGGTGCCGCTGGCGAACTCCCCGCCGCCGGTGCTCACCTGAATGATGCCGTCGCTCTTCGATTCCGCGAAGGCCTTGAGCGCGCCGTTGATCGTGGGCAGCGAGGTGACATTGATGGCCGGATAGGCATAATCGCCCTGTTGGGCGGCATCCAGCATGGCGGCGAATTGTTTGGGAGTGGCGACGGGCATGGGGTCAAAAAGACGAAAAACTCACCCCGGCATGAAGCAGGGGGCAGGCCATATGGACCGCATTCCCGGCGGGGGCAACTCAAAAGGCCGGGCCTCAAACCGGAGAAG
>DATAIE010000325.1:0-2360 GCA_036262875.1 Verrucomicrobiales bacterium | reverse complement strand
TCTTTACCCAACATGGGACCGTGATCTGGCGGCAAGGCTGCTGCAAAGTTTCGCTCTCACGCCGTCTCAAAAACTGAAACACCTCTCCCGCGGTCAGTTGATGAAGGCGGCGCTTCTCTCCAGTCTCGCCTACCGCCCGCGGCTCGTGGTCCTCGACGAACCCTTCTCCGGTCTTGATCCGCTGGCGCGGGATGAATTCATCCACGGTCTTCTCGAACTCACGGGGGGTGAAAACTGGACCGTCTTTATCTCCTCGCACGACATCAGCGAAGTAGAGCGCCTTGCCGACCGGGTGGCCATTCTCAATGAAGGACGCCTCCAGCTGCATGAGTCCACTGCGGCGCTTCAGCAACGCGTACGCCGGGTGACCCTAAATCTTCCAGAGCCCCTGACAGCGCTTCCTTCAGGCCTGCCGGGTTCATGGCTGGTGCCGGAGCCGGCCGGTCGTCTGCTCCGTTATGTGGACATCGCGTGGGATGAAAACCTGTCCCCGCCGAGTGCCGCGAAACCTTTCCCGGGCGCCACGCTTGAAGAAGCCGTCCCGCTCACGCTGCGGGAAACCTTTGTCGTTTTTTCCAGGCAGTTCCGCCTGGGAGCCGGCCTGCCCCCTGTGTCATGAAACTGACCCTTCATTACCTCAGGTTTCACATAAAACACTGGGTTTCCCTCTTTTATATTTTGTGGGGAGCCTCTCTTCTGCAGGTCGCTTTTGTTTGGTTCGGCCGCCGGGATCTGATGAACCAATGGGAAGGACCCTCCCATACTCCGCGCATGCTTTTTCAAAACGGCGCAGCCTTGTGCCGGCTTGTAATGATCCTGACCGCTCTGGCGCTGTGCATCCTGGCAGGGCGTGCGGCGTCACCACTGATGGAGCAGTCCTGGCACCGCACGCATCCGGGGCGCGGATGGAGGACCGCCGCTGCCTGCGGCGCGTTCATTTTCCTGCCCGTCGCTGGAGCCATCACACTCTCTTACGCCGCAGAGTTGGCGGTCCTCCGGTTCGACGGGTCCACCCTTCTCTATGAGTCTTTCCAAATGCTGGCTTTCTCAACGGCGGCCGGCACGGCGCTGATGATTTGGGCGCTGCTCTGGCCTGGTTTTGCCGGTATTTTCATAGGCCTTTTCCTGGGACTGTTTCTGAGCATCCAGCTAAAAGGTTTTCATGTTCTTTCGTTCGAGCCTGGACTCACCGGATGGCCGCATCCTGCACTCATAGCATGCTCTTTCATCATCCCTGCCCTGTGGGGCCTGTTGGGAGGAAAAGATCTGCGGCTGACCTGGAGACGGGCGATCACCGGCATCGTGATGGGCTGCTCCGCTGTCGCCGTGGCAGGAGCCCTGCCGCTGCTTCAACGAACCATCACACGCGCACAGTTGTCCGGAGGGCCGGGCAATGATTCACCTGACAACCTCGAATGGTTCGCCATGGCGGACTCTGCGATCAATGAATTTCCACGCGGCGCTCCCTCCCACCGGATGCTTTCGCTGGTCATGAAGGATCATCAGGACTTGCTCAATTCGGTGTCCCTGACTGCTGTTTCCTGGCGCGCAGACGCGAACAAGTCCTGGTCTCCGTGGCAATCTGTGTCAGGAAGACTTTCGCGGCCCTCAATTAACCCCTACGGCCACTGGAACATCGTTTGGTCGGATCAGGGCGCCTCTTCTTTTCTGCCTTCGTTCAAGAAAGGGGAAGTCCGTTTCCAGGTGGTCCTGACGCGGCAGCAACATAAATCGCAAACGGTGCCTGGCATCTCAGGTGCCTTTGCGAAAGATACCGGCTGGACTTTTGAAGTGCGCCGCAACGGCAGAGCCTACGACTGGTCGACAGAGAACCGGCCCTTTGCGGAATTCCAAACGGTACTGCGCGCCGCCGCCTTCACGGATGATGGAATGGCCCCCCATTCCCAACACTCCACGGCTCTGGAATTTCTTCATCCGTCATGGTTCGTGGAAACGTTCTCCTTCACCCGCTTGCGGACGCAGCGGGTCGAATTGCCCGAGGGTCCACTGACTCTGGAATACCTCTCGGCTAATACGCCCGCGAGCGGCACGATTTATATCACCGGTGTCGAAAGTGCCTCAGCGCCGGCATCGAAGGGAATCCCGCCCCCCGATGCTTCCGGACCAGGCCCTTTTGCAAACCGGAAACGCTCGCCGGACCTTTTCCCGTGGCCCGCTAACGACCCTGCTCCAGCCGCAGAGGCAAGTGAAGCGGAGGTCTCTCTCTGGCTGCAAAACAACGCCCACTCGCTATCGGCGGGGAAAGGGAACGGGCTCAAAGATCAGAGCGTACGGCACCGCATCCGGGCTCTCGTGGAGCATTGTCCCGGGCTTTTCATCGAATGGACCGTGAAGGAATC
>DATAIE010000324.1:0-2054 GCA_036262875.1 Verrucomicrobiales bacterium | reverse complement strand
GCACCGGGCATTTCCAGATAACCGTCAGGATCATGCTCCGCCAGCCAGCGCCATGCATAGCGGAGCCACTCATTGCGGTAGCTTTCAGTCTGCTGCGAAAACCACGTAATCTCGTCCCAGCCCCACACCCAGCAGCCCCCGGTGCCGGGCTCGCCCGGCTTCCGGCTGCGACCGTAATTATCGAACTCCACGAGAAACGGCAGATGTTTGCATTCCCAGCCGGAGGGAGTGATACCGCCTTTGCTGCGGCCGTAGATGCCGTCGCTGAAGCCCGTCTTCAGCACTCCCTCCTTCGGTTTTTCCGGCACCTCCGCGATGCGCAGGGGAAATGAGTGGAAATCGAAGAGCAGCCTTCCCTCCCTGACAAGACCGCCGTGCGGAACGTGCGCATCACAAATCACCATGTGCCGCCGGGCGTGTTTGGCGGCGTATTGACGCACCTTTTCGAGAATCTCCGACCAGTGCTTCAAGTCCGGGTCATTCCCATTCATCAATTCCGCCTGGCCGAAATGAATCGCTTCGCATCCGGCATCGAGGTAGCTGGCGGCGAGGTAATAAAAGAACAGCTTCGTTTCGCTGCGGCTGACATCCGGCACACAACTTCCCGGCCCCCACTGATTGCGACCGCGCCCGCTGGCATAACTCATGTCCGCGACCCGAAAATTCCGCGTTTCCACCGGCTGGCCAAACGCCTCGAAAGCCCAGGCGGGCACCGGCAGTTTGTCGGCTCCATCGGAGACGATTTCGAACACACAGGCCTGCAGGATAATCTCCGGATCAGCGGCATGCACTTTGGCCGACATTTCCTTGATCGCCGGCAGCCGCGCGGGAAGTGCGGATTCGCCTCCCTCTTCACGCCCCCAGTTATAGACCGCCCGGCCAATGAACCTGGCGCCGCAGGTCTTCAGCATCCTGACATTGTCCTCAAAGTCCCCCTTCCCCGCCAGCATCTGCATCATCGTGATCGACCGCGAGAGATAATTCCGCAGCACTTCCGCGGATATCTTTCCGTCAAAGCGATAGTCCCTCCCTGCGGCGGAGAGGGATAGAAGGAGCAGGCAACTCAGGACCAATCGATGCAGACACATGCACCGAGGCTATTTCCGGGATGTTTTGCGGTCAATATCCGCATGTTTTCCGGATGGAAACAGTTTGCCCGCGCGCGACCATTCGCCCAGCAACTGCCTGAAGGCCGCTACGGGAGGCTCCTCTCTGCCCTCTTTCATCACCAGGACGAGCGGCACCGCCAGAGAGGGAGTCAGGGGCACCTGCGACCATGAAGGCGAGGGCTCGGATTCCCCGATGCTCTCCGGCACGATGCCGATCCCGTTGCCGGCCTCCACGTAACGCAGCACCGTGCTGATGAGACTGGGGGTCTGCACAAGACGGGGCGTGAAGCCCGCGGCGCGGCAGCCCGCAAGAAATTCGTCATGCGAACCGGCTCCCTCGCGGCGGGCAAGCACGATAAGCGGCTGCCCGGCGAGCAACCGCCACGGCAGAGATTTCCGCCCGTGCCATTCATGACCGCGGGGGACCGCAGCACAGAGGCGCTCGCGCCGGAGGACCTGGGTGTCCATCCGCAGGGCCGCGTGTGCGAGGACCGGACGGGTGAGTCCCATATCGAGGCGGTCTTTGGCCACCATTTCCCACACCCGCTCAGGCGTGCGCTCCTCCAGATGGACCGTCACTCCCGGGCAGCGCCTCGCATATTCCTCCAGGATGCGCCCGAGAAATCGCTGCGTGGGCGGCCCGATGTAGCCCAGCCGCAGTTCCCCGTCCTGCCCCGCCGCCGCGCGGCGCACCCGCCGGATGGTGTGATCCAGCCTTTCAAAAAGCAGAGCCGTTTCATCGAGAAGAACCTTCCCGGGAGCGGTGAGGGATACGGACCGCTGGGTGCGGGCGATCAGTTCAGCGCCCATTTCAGACTCCAGTTCCTTGAGCGCGCGACTCAGCGCCGGCTGCACGATATTGAGCCGTTTGGCGGCGCGGGAAAAGCTGAGCTCCTCGGCGATGGCCTGAAAATAACGGAGATGTCGAAGGTCCATGAGTAATAC
>DATAIE010000323.1:0-3998 GCA_036262875.1 Verrucomicrobiales bacterium | reverse complement strand
ACTGGGAGGTCGCGATCAGCGCCGCGGAAGTCGCGCGTTACGCACCCGGTGCCAAACCTTTGGAAGGCGGTTCCTTTTCCGGAGTCCTGCGCACTCCGGCCGGAGATCCCTGGCCGAACGCTCTTGTGGCGGCCAGGCCGGAAAACAGTTTAGTTAGCAGTCTGACCGCATGGACCGACGCAAAAGGCAAATTTCAGATCAACGGCCTCCCGGCGGATCTGCCCGCCGGCCAGAGGTGGGGCATCCATGTGGAGCCCGCGAGGCACAAGAGCCGTGTCAATTTGGACGGCGTGGTCCTCCCGTCAGGCAAACACACGCAAGGCACACTAACCCTCACCTGGGACCAGCAGGGCGTCTGGAGCCTCACTGCGAATTTTGCGGAGACAGTCTCCAATTCCCTGCCGGCGGATTCCGGAAGCGCTGCGGTAGCGACCGCCGTCGTTGCTCCGCTGGATCCCCGTCTTGAGGAAACCTACGGTCAAAACCGCGCCCTCCAGCAACAGGAGGGCTGGCTCCTGGCCTGGGATGCCCAGCATCCAGTGCAGCACGGCGATGGTCAGCGGGTGGCCCTCCTGCGCATCTTCCCGGAAGGCCGGGTCCTCTGGGCTCCTGATGGCCGGAACCCTCATGAATTGAAGATGCCCGCGGCGGTCTTCACGGAGCTCGTCGACTGGCTGGCGAAGGAGGGTAAAGTTCCTGAAAGTGAAATGAGGGTGGAGCCCCTGACAAACCTGTGGGACGCCTATACCAATATCCTCAAATTCCGGCGTGAAGGAAAGTCATACGGCGTGCTCGTCTCCCGCGGTCCAAACAATCCGGAGGGACCGGCTTTCGATGAAATCGACAAGAGGCTTAGAAAGGTGCTCTACCTGACAGCCGTCGGCGGGCGCGAAGGCCTGAAACGATTCACTGCCATTGCGGAAGCCGCGTTGAAGAAACACGCGCCGAAGGCCGGACTCAGCATCGGAGAACGCGAACTAACGAACGCCGGATTTGGTTCTGACGGTTCGCCGACAATGAAGTTCGAATTCGGTGCTGCCGGCCCCGGCGAAGGCTGGCCTCATGGAGAGATGACCCTGCGCGTCCCGCCGCAGGGAGAGCCCTTCGTCGATTTCCTGCGCGTGTGGTTTTCCGATTCAGAGAAGCTCGAGTTCGAACTGGACCGGGAGGGAAGTCGAAAAACAGCAGCGGCCAAACCGGAACGGTCAGAAACCACCAGTAGTATCGCTGCGCGGGAAAAGGCCACGAATCCTGCGTTTGAGCGCCAGTTCTCCGGTGGTGCCAACAACCTGCGTGGCTTTAAACCCGGTGAAGTGGAACCGTCTTTCACCTATGGAACCGGCCCGGTGACCCCTCTCATGGAGGCTGCGGCATCCGGCAATGTTGAATCCGTCAGAAAACTTCTCGCCGGAGGGGCTGATCCCAACGCGAGGACCCTGGACGCCAATACATCGTCCGTTGCGCTGGTAGGGGGAATCACTCCTCTGTTCCTGGCCTGTCAGAAGGGACACTTCGAGGCGGCGAAAGCGCTCATCGAGGGTGGTGCCAAAGTGGAGCTCGCGCGGACCGCCAACAAACGCTTTCCGCTGTTCGAAGTTCTCGCCGCCGCGAAGGATGAAGATGCTGCGGTGCCGCTTATGGCTCTCCTCCTCGACCACGGGGCTGATCCCAATGAGCCGGAAGGCCACATTGGCAGCACCCTGCATCTGGCCGCCACCCGTGACTGGCGGAAGGTGATGCGGCTTCTCGTCACTCACGGAGCCCGTCCTGATATGAAGATGCTCACCGGCCAAACCCCGGCGCAACTGGCACGCGAAAAAGGCAGGCCTGGCGCCGCGGAATTTCTGGAGACTCTGGCAAAGGAAAATCCCGTGCAGGACGATCACGAGCCTCACGTGAGGAAACGGGAGGATTGGTCTCCCCGATTCCTGGCATTTAGCAAAACCGTCGCGGAAGCCCGCGGGCTTAAGGTGGCGAAGCCGGACGACCTTATTGCATGGGGGCCGGAAAACGGCGAGGGCATCCGCTCTGGGTTGCTCATGGAACCCGCGGTGAAAGAGGGAGGTCAGCTTTCCTCCTTCATCCTGGTGCGAAATCTCTCCTCCCAGCCGCGCGAGATGAAACTCACCTGGTCGTGGAACGCAACGAAAGCGGCTGCCAAAGATCACAAAGGCAAAGAGCTGAACGTAACGAATATCGAATATTCCGGCCTCGATGCCATCTACACGGTGACCCTCAAACCGAATGAACAAATCGAAATGCCCGGTCCGCCCGTTACTTTCGGAGGTCCGGTTGCCGGGACGGTGGTGCAGGTGCAGACGCCGCCCGGAAAAGTGCTGGTGCATTTTGACCTGACAAATCTTCCCGGTCCCGAAACAGGCGAAATCGCCGTTCAGGTTGCTGCACGCTGAGCAGCCGCACCGCTGTGCAGACTGGCGGGTGCCGGTGGCACCACGGGCCGCGCTGGTTGCTGCAAAGCCTCCACCACCGCGCCCGCCAGCGCTGTCACGACAGGCACCGCGACACTGTTGCCAAACTGCCGGTAAGCCTGGGTGTCTGACACCGGTATCTGATAACTGTCAGGATATCCCATGAGCCGCGCACATTCCCGCGGGGTGAGCCGGCGCGGATTGCGGTGCTTTCCCTGACTGATGAGAATCTCGCTTCCGTCCTTGTAGTAGCGCGCGCTCAGGGTGCGCGCGACTCCACTGCCGTCGAATACACTGCATCCGAATCCGTTGCCCATAGCGGCATGTTTTGCAGCATAGTCCTGAAGATACTGCCACAACTTGTCGGTAAGAGTGTATTTGGGGCTCACGCTCTTTTCCAGGACGCTGCTCAGCACCGGAGTTGCGTCAGGAGGAGATGGAAAGGCGAAGGGGCGGGGTTCACGGAAGCCCGCGAGGAAAATGCGTTCCCGGTGCTGCGGGAGCCAGTGCCGCGCATCGATGATTGCCGTATGGACATGGTAACCGAGTTCCTCCGTCAAAGCCCGGTGGATGACCTTGAATGTATTTCCCTTGTCGTGGCTCTTTAGATTTTTGACGTTCTCCAGCAGAAAAGCCGCGGGCCGGTGAAATTCCAGCAGTCTGACAATTTCATAAAAAAGATTGCCCTGCTTCTCATCGTCGAAGCCGTGTTTCCGCCCCAGGCTGTTTTTCTTGCTCACCCCCGCCAGGCTGAAGGGCTGACAGGGAAATCCGCCGCACAGAATATCATGGGCGGGGACGTCCTCCGAGGGCACACTGGTGAGATCGCCGGCCGGCTTTTCGCCGAAGTTGGCGGCATACGTTTTCTGAGACCAGCGGTCCCAGTCGGAGGAAAAAACGCACTCGCATCCCGCCCGCTCGAATCCCAGCCGAAAGCCTCCGATGCCGCAAAAGAGGTCGATGAAACGAAACGCCTGCGGCCTTCGGATGCGTGTCGGCATGGTCGATCAGCGGCGCGCCGGTTTCTCGGGTTCGAAGAAAGCCTCCATTTCGACGCTGGGGGACGTTTCGAGAATCTGCCACCGGCCCTCACCGAGATACGCGTAGAATTTCCAAAGCACAGGTCGCTTCCGGCAGTTCACGACGCAGGAGATTTCCTTGACGGTTCCTCCGGCGCTGCGCACACGGATCACGGAGGCGCTTTCCACTTTGCCCCACTTTTCGAGCGCGGCGTCCGTCGATTTGATGAGGTCGCCGATGAGGTCGGGCCGCTCATTGACGAGAGTGCAGCCGACAAACAGCTTGTCGTAGGCATCTCTCGACTCACCGTCACGCAAGGTCTTGAAGAACTTCTCGATGCGTTCCTTCAGACCGGCATCCAGTTCGACCGGAGCCGCCGCCGCGGGGGTGGCAGGTTTTGGCGGAGACGCCGGTGGTTTGGCCGGTGTCTTGTCGGGAGCGGCCTGGGCCTGGAGTGCCAGAGCCATGAGAAGGGCGGGGAAGAGCTTCATGAAGGCCGATCTTCGGACGGGACCGGGGGGGCGCGCAATGTGATTCTTGAAGTTCCCG
>DATAIE010000322.1:0-2023 GCA_036262875.1 Verrucomicrobiales bacterium | reverse complement strand
CCCTTCAGGGTCACCTGCCGGCCGGACGCTTCCCAGGCAAGACCGGCGGGCTTCGGCTCCACGGAAATGAAGCGCTCCCATTCCGGACCCTTCAGTTCCGCGATCGATTTGTTAAAGGACACGTGCAACTCCCGCGGACCGTCGAGAACCGGTTCCGCCTCCACTCCCGCGACCTGCATGACCGGGATACTGCCGTAGGCAATGATGTAGGGCTTCTGTGTTTTGGCGGATCCGCCGGCGTTGGCCAGATCCTTGGGGACGATGAGCGACCATCCGTTGCCGGGCGGCAGCAGACTTGCCGGATACACCCTCACCGCAGAGAGGGCCGGAGCCTCCGGAGGCGGCAGCGGGCCGCGGTCGGGGGCGTCCTCTCCGTCGCGGGCGGCACCGCCTTTCCGGTCGTTCCATTTGCCAAAGGCCGGAGGGTATTTGCCGAGAGCTCCCACCGTCAGGGCTTCCGCCTTCACCCCCACGGTTTGCCCGGCTTCATTCCGGAAGTAGGCCAGTTTGGCCACCGCTTCCGGAGTAACTTCGTCATTGCAGAAAAGCGTGATGCCAGGCTGACGGGCATCCGCGCCGCTCATGGAAAACCAGCGGGGCATGTGCTGCTCGACCGTGAAGGCCGGACCATAGACGGTCACCGCGGGGCCGGGACTCACTGCTTTACCGGTCGCATCTTTCAGATCGCGCCGCAGTGCGATGCGAAAGCTGGTGCCGGGAGCCACGGGGGCATTCACCTTGAGGCTGGCGCTGCGGCTGCTTTGCCAGACGAGCTCGGCTTCGAGAGGGGGCTTGATATCGAGGACCGTGCCGGCGGGCACCGCCTTGCCATGCATCGATTCCGCCACCATCGGGGCGGAGAAAGTCACCTCGACATCCTTGCCGGAGCCGAGCGCCACTTCGGGATCGCTGATCTCCACGCCCGGCTGGCCGGAGGGAGCCGGGGCGGCCGCTTTTGGCTGGGATTTCGGGCCCTGGGCCAGGCCGTTGAGAGACATCACTTGTGCTGTGGAGCACACCATGGCCGCGTACAGGAGGCGGCCGGTTGTATTGGTTTTCATGGGAACAGTTGGGTGGCGAACTGATACCCACAATCGACTAACGGGCCAGAGCGATTGCGGGAATTTACTAACAAAATATTGCGGGCTGTCCTGCATCATCCGCGCCACGGTGAGCGCCCCCTTCCCGTGCGGGGAGAACGTGAGACTTGTCGCCGGAAGCCCGGAATGCTACAAATGACCGGTAAATTCCCGGTTCTCCCTCCGCCCTCCATGATTCGCCCTGCCGTTACCGCACTGCTTTTGGCATTTTCAAGCTTGTCCTCGCCTGCCGGAGAGAAGCCCGGGAGTGATGCCAAAAAGGGTGAGCCGGCCAAAGAGGAGGCCTCCCTTCCCGCGGATGTGCAGAATTTTTACGGTCAGGTGACCGGAACCGTCGCGTCCGTCGATGCAGCGAAATCTGAATTCAGCGTTAAAATCACCAAAGTCGCTGCTGATTCCGCCAAAAGCAAAGCTCCCAGGCCGGAATCCCTCGCGGGGATGACCATTACCGTCACGCCCCTCCTCAAAAAGAACGCAGAGGGTAAACAAGCACTGGACGAAGCCTCTGTCGCCTATATTAAAGGCGCGAAATCAGGCGACCCCGTCACTATTTCGGTCCGTGCGTCCAGCAAAGGCGTAGTCTTTAGACTGCTGAAAGTTCCCACCTCTGCAGGCCAATAGTTTCGAAGTCATCTGGCGGAAATGAAACCTAATGGCGGTCGCGTCTCCTGCGTTATATCTTATACTGAGTCAGTCTTTTTCCTATGAACCAGCATCCCGAGGGGCCACAACATCACATGGATGACGAACACGTAGAGACCGTTTACGTGCAGGAAGAGGAATTGCCCCCAAAACGCGGTTACTGGTACAGGATCGGCGGAGGTTCCCTCACCGTCAGCCTCATCGTTCACGGGGTCTTCGTGATCATTGCACTTCTGATCATTTGGCGCACGACGGATAACAGCGCTGATCCTCCTCCGGAG
>DATAIE010000321.1:0-3322 GCA_036262875.1 Verrucomicrobiales bacterium | reverse complement strand
CGGCTCCAAAGGAAAAAGCTGCTGAGCCATTCGTCCGGCAGTCTTTGTAAAAAAGACTGCGCCAGTTTGTCGGAATGGTTTCCGAGCCAGTAAGTAAATTTTTCCTCCCCTGGCAGTGGAATAACGAAGGCGAACAAAACGAGTGGCAGGACGGCGTGACCTGCCCGGCGCCATCCGCAGGTGAAGTGAATGGCCCCCATGAGGACGAGAGGAAGACTGACGGCAGCCAGGAACGGTTGGGAAACACGCACCGAGAGAAACCAAAGGACTATGCCGGACAGGAGCCACGCCGTGCCGCCGCGGGCAACGGTGATCGGCTCGTTTCGCATTCTCAGCACGCCACGAATGGCGTAGATGACCATTACCACTACGACCAGCCAACTGTTGTCGTAGATCGACCCTCCGTTCCAGGAATGGTCGAGCCACTGGAGCAGCGAATAGCGGGGTGCGGTCGCCGTTTGCGGTGTGCCGGTATGGCATTTGTAAAACCCGTAGAAGAAAATCAACGTTACCGCCACGCCTGCGAACAGAACGCGCGTCACAACCCGTTGAGCCGGGTTGTTCGCGAGGGGAGGGTTCTCCGTTGGCACGCCGGATCCTTATCAAGGCTAACAATTCCCGGCAAGCCCCTGCCGGCTAAATCGACAGCCACAAACTTTCGAAAAACCCTGCGATGGTTGGCCCCGCGATAAACCAGAGGAAACCGGCAATCGCGAGGGCAAACGACGAATAGCCGGCGATGCGCCAGTGCCGGGCAAACATCGGACGCACGGAATCGTCTGCCAGTTTCCGGCGTGAATAAATAAGGGCGAAACTGGCAGCGGACGGAAGGATGCCGAAGAGTGGAATTCGAATTCCACCGGCGAAGGAGTCACGATGCAGCGATATGCGCCCCTGCTCTGCGCCCCGCTTCAGGGAGCCTTGCACGCCTTCCATGTTGATCCTGTCGCGAACCCATGGGGTCGCGAGGATGGCAAACCAAAGATAGGCGACGAGGGAAAAAATTGTTAATATTCCGAGCCAGCGGCCGAGGCGTGCATCGTTGTCAGCATGAGGGTCCAGTCTCAATCCCGCCGTCGATTTCGTGGAGGGCAATGGGGGCGGGAGAGTGCCGTCGCTGCGCGCGGCAAGCAGCTTTCCGGCGATCACCTTTTCGGTAAGATTTGCATCGAGAGGCGCCTCGGCGAGTTCACGCAGTTCAGCCGTGGAAAGAGAGCAGAGCGGGTCCAGCGGATCAATCTCCACGTTTTTCTCCAGCGTGGTCCGCAAAACGTCGAGGTCGCCGGGATCCACGAATACCGTGAAGCCATCCGCGGAACCCACCGCTCCGAGCGACATATCGAATGTGGCGGTCGAGCGCGCGGCATCAACCACCGGAGTTACGATCCCGGCCTCCGCAGCAATCGCCGCAATCGATTCCGCCTCTTCACGACTGTAGAATCGCGCAGCGGGGATCATCGCGGACAATCGAAGGGGAACGGGTTCGGTGGTCATGCGGAGAATTCTGGCATAAAGCAACCCCTTAGTCACTGGAATAGAGGGCGGCTAAACGGGTGAGGCGGAGCGGTGGTGGACGCCACACCTGTGGAAAGGCGTGACGCCAGGGAAGCCGTTGAGTTGCGCAAGGGGAGGTTGATCCGCGACTCTCAGCGGAAGGTGTTTGAAGTCCCAAAGCCGGATGCCAGGTTGGCGCATGATTCGCCCTGTCTCGTTGGTTTGCCTTCTGCTATTTGCCGGTTTGATTGTCCATTCGGCGCAGGCAGGTGGCGCTGCGTTCTCACAGGACGGGAAAAAGGTTTACTCGGTGGAGAATGCCGGTGAGTTCGTAGTGCTCGACCTGGAGAAGGCGACGAGTGAACCGGTGAGTCCGGCCAGACTTCCGAAAGATTCAGAAATGCAGGATGTGGATCGCGCGAAGGATGGATCGCTTTTGCTGCTCACTGAGGAGGGTCTGTGGAAATGGAAAGGAGGTAAAGAAGGAGTGGATCGGCTTTGGAAAGCTCCCGCGAGCGTCCGGTTTTTCAATGTTGCGGTGAATCCGGTGAATGGTGAAATTCTCATCCTGGGCGGATTCAAAGCAAAAGGTGAAAACGGGTATTATGGATTGAAACTTTACTGGTGGGAGGCGGGAAGGAAAGAGCCGGAGGAAGTGCATTGCCGGAGAGTGAACGAGATCCAATGCATCGCTTTCACCATGAACGGAGAACTGTTGTTCTCAAGTCAGGGCGATCTGTGGCTGGGCGGGATAGATGGGAGCGAAGTCCGCCGGGATCTCACAGGCGACCGCATCCTTCCTCTTGCCACCCTTGAAACCTACGGCGGCACGCCCAACGGAGAGGGCATACGGGACCTCGCGGCGGCGGGCCGGTTCGTTTATGCCAGGATCAGCAGGCTTTACGGATCCGGGTGGAGCGAAGGAATGGTGCAGTTTGAACTTCCGAAGAAAGAGGGGGCGGCAAAACCGGATGGCGCTGCGCCGGAAAACGAAAGCAGTTGGGAGCGCACCGCCAAACTGATGCTCACCGTGAAATCCATCGCGGGTGACGGTGATGGCCTGTGCACCTCCCCTGATGGAAAAACCGTTCACTTTTACACCCGCGAGTCCAGCGCCTCCTCACCCGAAAGGCACCGGTTGATGGAGGATGAGGCGGATCCCAACCCGGGAAACCTTTCACAATGGGCAAGGTGGCATGCCGGAGAGGCAGGAGGAAAAGAAAATGCGGCGAAGAAGAGTGAAATCCGGAAACAAAAGTGAGTTGGCGGATGCCGTCTTCAGCCGGCGTTTCCGCTGGAGGGATCAGGTTTTTTCCTCGTCAGTTTCACCACCAAAAACACGATGAGCAGGATAAAAATGCCATCAGCAAGAATTTCAGGCCAACCGTGCTTCTCCGCACCGCTCTTTGCCTGTTTGGTTTGGACCCGGTTTTCGATGGCCAGAGCAGCTGCATCGGAGGGACTCGCGGCGAAGACGGACGCGACCCAGGCCTTTGCGGTGGTTTTGAGCCATTGCTCTTCGTCCTGCACCTTCTCAAGTGAGCGTACAGCCAGGACCCAAAGGCGTCCGCGAATTACGGTAAAGGTGACGGCGGCGCAGGTTTCCGCTTCGCGGTCGTGGACGAGGAATGAATAGTGGCGATCGCTCGAATCGTAAGCGGGCTCGATTGCGATGTCCTGAAGTCCTGATGTCTTTTTTGCAGCATCCAATACCTGATCGGGATTCTTTTCCGAGGCCTTGCGCATGAGATCAAGATCCTCCTTCGTGAAGTCACGGCCTTTAAGCTCCTTCGCGACTCCGATATCGAGTTGGCGCGGAGAGGGCGTG
>DATAIE010000320.1:0-2423 GCA_036262875.1 Verrucomicrobiales bacterium | reverse complement strand
CCGCATGGTGGAGGAGCGGAGCGAGACCGCGGAGGTGTTCCCGGCCATTCGCGAAGCCATGACGGTGCTGCGCAGCGAAGCCCCGCGTCGCAATGACGGACGCGAGGCCCTGCGCGAAGCGAGACGTGAGGCCTTCATGCGCGAAACGATGCGCGCCGCACAGAAGGAGGGCTTTCAGCGCATCGCCGTGATTTGTGGTGCGTGGCACGTCCCGGCGCTCGCGGAATGGCCGCCGGCTTCGAAAGACAAAGAGATTCTCACTAAATTGCCGAAGGTCGCGGTGGAGGCCACGTGGGCTCCCTGGACTTACGGTCGTCTCGCTTACAGCAGCGGTTATGGAGCAGGCGTTGTTTCGCCAGGATACTACGAATATCTCTGGCAGCGCGGGCAGTCACCGGCACCGGGACCTGCCGCGGCGGCATGGCTGGTCAAAGTGGCGCGGCTGCTGCGGGAGGAGGATATCGACTGCTCGTCGGCGCACGTCATTGAATCGGTGAGGCTCGCGGAATCGCTGGCCGCATTCCGGGAGCGTTCGGTGCCCGGACTAACGGAACTCAACGAAGCGGTGCGCACGGTGATTTGCATGGGCGATGAGACGGCGCTGCATCTGATTCATAACAAACTGATCGTCGGCGAGCGGCTCGGCGGCATTCCGGAAGGCACTCCAGCGGTGCCCCTGGCGCGCGATCTTGCGGCGGAGCAAAAGCGGCTGCGATTCAAGCCCGAGGCCGTTCACAAGGTGCTCGACCTCGACCTTCGAAAACCCGGCGACCTCGAACGCAGCCATTTGCTGCACCGCCTGAACCTGATCGCCGTGCCATGGGGAACGGCTGGCGGACACAGCGGAGGGAAGGGGACCTTCCATGAAATTTGGAATCTCCAGTGGCAACCGGAGTTCGCCGTGCGGCTGGTGGAGGCCTCCGTGTGGGGCAATACCGTGGAAAGCGCGGCCGCGGCTCGGGCCGTGGATCGCGCGGAGAAGACGGAGTCGCTCGGTGAGGTGGCGGGCATCGCAGAGGCCGTGCTCCTAGCCAGTCTGCCGGCGGCGGTGACCGGCGTGGTGCAGCGGCTGGAGGCGCTGGCGGCGACCTCCGGCGCGGTGGGGCAGCTTATGGATGCCGTGCCGCCCCTCGCCTCCATCGCGCGGTATGGAAGTGTAAGGCAAATGGATGCCTCCCAAATCCGGCATTTGCTGGATGGAATGGTGGAGCGCATCAGCATCAGTCTGCCGGGTGCGTGTTCCTCGCTGGATGATGACGCCGCCGCCGCCATGCACTCGCGTCTTCTGGCTGTGCATCAGGCGGTGAAGCTCATGGAAAGCGATGACCACACCGCCTCCTGGCAGCGCGCCCTGTTCCACCTCGCGGACATGCAGGGCCTGCACGGGCTCATCGGCGGGGCGGCTTCACGGCGGCTTCTCGATGACGAGGCCGAGCCTGCGGACCGGTCATTGCAGCGGCTGGGCTTTGCGCTTTCGTCAGGATCGGAGCCTCAGGACGCGGCGGCATGGCTTCAGGGATTTCTTCACGGAAGCGGCATTGTGCTGCTGCACGATGACCGCCTCTGGTCGGCGCTGGATGCGTGGCTGGCGGGTCTCCCCGGGGATGCCTTTACGCGCATCCTGCCGCTGCTCCGGCGCACGTTTGGCGGATTCCCTTCCGGCGAGCGCCGCCAGATCGGCGAACGCGCCAAGCAACCCGGCTCGCATGCCGGTGCCGCCGTTCTGAAAACCGGAACGGAGATCACCTGGAATGAAGCCCGTGCCGATAAACTCGTGCCCGTTTTCCAACTCATCCTCAAGCCATGAACGACGCGCCCGTTTCCAACGATGAACGCCTGCGCCGCTGGCGGCTGGTGCTGGGCGGAGGGGCCGCGGATGGCACCAACTGCACTCTCGGGAAAGAGGATGCAGCCATGGATCTGGCACTCTCGGCGCTGTATGGAGACGGCGCAGAGGGAAAGCCGCGCTCGCGCAAAGGCGGCCTCGAAGCCTCCGCGCCTAACGTGGCCCGCTGGCTGGGCGACATCCGGAAATATTTCCCTTCCTCCGTCGTGCAGGTGATGCAGCAGGACGCTCTGGAGAAGTTCAATCTGCGCCAGCTCCTTCTCGAGCCGGAGATGCTGCAAACGGTGCAGCCGGATGTGAAACTCGTCGCCTCGCTCATTTCCATGAGCAGCGTGATCCCGGAACACACCAAAGAGACGGCACGCATGGTCGTGAGAAAGGTGGTGGACGAACTGCTGCGCAAACTGGAGGAGCCCATGCGCTCCGCCGTCACCGGCGCGCTCAACCGCGCGGTGCGCAATCGCCGCCCGCGCCTTGCCGAGATTGACTGGAACCGGACGATCCGCGCCAATCTCCGGCACTATCAGCCGGAGCACCGCACCATCGTTCCGGAGACGCTCATCGGCTACGGGCGCAA
>DATAIE010000319.1:0-6641 GCA_036262875.1 Verrucomicrobiales bacterium | reverse complement strand
AATTCCCGGCGGCGCGAGCTGGTGCGCCTTTGTCACGCTTCCAATCTCCGGTGCGTTACAGTCCCCTCCATGGAGCAACTGGCCACCGGAAACGTGGAGGTCACGACTTTGAAGGAAGTCGCGATCGAGGATCTCCTGGGTCGTGAAGCTGTCCCCATGAACGCCGGCGTCGTTCTCGAAAGCCTGCGTGGCCGCGTCGTCCTGGTTACGGGCGGGGGCGGCAGCATCGGCAGCGAGTTGTGCCGCCAGATCGCGGCCTGCAATCCACGGCTGCTCCTCGTGCTGGATCAGTCAGAACCGAGCCTTTTTCAAATCGAGCAGGAACTCATCGAGACGTTCCCCGCCGTCTCTATTCGCCCCCTGGTGGCAAACGTGCTCGACGAACAGCGCCTGCGGACCATTTTCGAGGAATTCAGACCGGCGATCATCTTCCATGCGGCGGCCCACAAGCACGTTCCCATGATGGAGTCCCAGCCCGGCGAAGCCATCAAGAATAACTCCATGTCCACCAGGCTCCTGGTGCACCTGTCCACTGAATTCCACGTCGATCGCTTCGTGTTGATCTCTACGGATAAAGCCGTCAATCCGACCAACGCGATGGGCGCCTCGAAGCGCATGGCTGAGATCTACCTGCAGGCGTGGCAGCAGGCGCGCGGGGGCTCCACCCGGTTTGCCGCGGTGCGTTTCGGCAATGTGCTGGGGTCCTCCGGCAGCGTCATCCCCATTTTCAAGAAACAGATTGCCGCCGGCGGACCGGTGAAAGTCACCCATCCGGACATGGTCCGTTATTTCATGACCATCCCCGAGGCGGTGGGACTGGTGATGCGGAGCGGGGTCATGGCAGAGGGCGGAGAGATCTTCGTTCTGGACATGGGTAAGCCGGTCCGGATCATCGACCTGGCCAGGCAACTGATCGAACTCTCGGGCCTCACTCCGGGAAGGGACATCGCCATCGAGTTCACCGGGCTGCGCCCCGGCGAGAAGTTGTTTGAGGAACTGGGACACGCCGGGGAGAACATCGCGGGCACGGCCCACGGACGCATCATGCGGTTCACCGGCACGGCCGCTCCGTTCGAAGCGGTGGAGGAACATTTTCAGGAGATCCTGCGCCAGCTTCCGGACGCTGATTCACAGGCCTTGAAGCGAATGATGAAAGAACTGATCCCGGAATACCGCGTCTTTGGAGAAACATTGCCAGGCCCCGTCAAGCCCCCCTTCGCGCCTGCACGCCCCCGCTACGAGGGAAGTCTCATCCTCCAGGAAGCCTGACCGGACCGGGAACGGTTCGTCAATGGCTGCCGGAGTTCGACGAATTCCTGTTTGGAACGACAACTCTTACTTCACAGGCCCGCCTTTTTGGTGCCTGCGCTGCCCCCGGTCCCTTATCCCCTTGAGCGATGGACCCCATCGATTTCACCAGCATCATCCGCGCCGCGGAGGGCTATGCGTTTCTTGGGCTCTGCGATGAGGCATGGGAGCTTGTAAAGTCGCTCCCGCCGCAAAACCAGCATTGCCCGCGGGCATTCGCGGTGAGGCTCTTGATATGCACACACCTGAAGAAATGGGAAACCGGGATGGAGCTGGCCCTCGAATTCGATACCCACTCCCGCATTGAGGCAAGAGAGGCAGCGGGACGATTCTACCTCGCCTATGCGACCCTGCTCGCCGGCAACAACCGGCTGACGGCAGCAAGCACCGTGATCTCCCTCATGGAGCTTGTGTGGCCGGAGGGACACAGAGAGGCGCTCAGGTCACGGGCCCTGCAAAGACTGTGGCGGCAGGACATCCCGGATGCAGAAAAAATCCCTCCCGGCAGGTCTTAACGGCCACCCTCCGCCCATCGACGATCATTCAGGGCGCGCCCAGAGAGGGCGCTACCTTCGGTTGCACTCTTACCGGCGCGGCGGGGCTGGTGTTGGTGGAAGTGGTGGAGGATCTGACGGCATTTTTTTGTTCCTCGGTGAGATTCGTGCCCGCGAGAGCGCGGTCGGCGGCGGCGGGGTCGGTCTTTTGCCACGCCTGCCATGCCATGGTGACGGCGCCGGCCCGCTCGAAAGAGTCGGTAATGGTTCCGGCCCACGCCATGGCGCTTCCGGGATCTTTTTGACTGGCCACGGTCACAAACATACGGCGGGCTTCGTCCAGTTGCGGACCCTGCGGCTGTTCCCGCAGCCAGGTTCCCGCCGCATTGATATCCCGCGTGGCCCACTTCAGGATGACCGAGCCATAACGCCCGGGCAGTTCCTCTCCGGTGGCTCCTTCCAGAATGAAGGCTGCGGCTTTTTTCGGGTCGCTCATCATGAGCATGTTTCCGGTGGATTCCCGCAGAGCGGCCTGCTCCTGCGCGGACTGCTCTTTCACCCACGCGGTGGCTTCATCCGGCGACGTCATCATCCACTGACCGGCCATCGTCTTCCGGGCTTCAATGCGTTCGGATTCGTCGGGCAGCGAGTTTGCCATTTGCAGGAGTGCCCGGCGCTGGTCCGGATCGGACGCAGATTGGAAAATGCCTGTCAGAGCCATGGCTCTGGCAGCCCCGTCAAATTCCTGCAAACGGCTGAAGGCCTTGCCGGGATCGCTCGCGGCCATGCGGGAGAAAAGGGGAGCGAGCACCACGGGGTCCGCGGCATTGCCGCCTGTTTCCCCTTTTCCATGCTGCTGATACCACTGCCAGACGGCCTCCGGATCTTTTTCCGTCCACACCCTGGCGATGAGTCCCTTGAGGACCGAGGCCATCGCTCCCGTTTCGCCGGTATGTTTGTCCGCGTAGTCCATCGCCGCCGCTCCGTCCACGGCGGCCCATTTCCCCAGCAGGGACATGAGCAGCGCCGTCTTCTGCCGGGTATCGGTGAGCCCCTCGATTTCCGCGAGGACTTCAGGGATATCCTCCGGACGGATTTTCTCCATCAGTCCCATGATGGGCGCGAGAGTCACGGGATTCTGGAGGTCGCCTCCGGCGCGGATTTTCTCTTTTATCCCCGCGAGAACGCTCTGCTCCGGGAAAGGGTTTTTCGCCTGCTCCTTGACCGGGCTGTGCCCGGAGGTGGAAGGGGCCGGTGCTGAAGTCCTGAGAGGCGCGGAAGACCCGGGGGCCGGGTGGGCCGCTTCCTGGTTTTTTCCAAGATGATAAGCGGCGAAACCGGTGAAAATGCAGAGGACGCCGGCGGATACGATTACGAGAGGTGTGCTTTTCATGTTAGAACGGAGCGGGTTGGAATTGGTTGGCTGGTGGTCAAAAAGAGTCATAAAATTCATCGTCGCGCTCCGGCGTGCGGGAGCCTTCGGGGAGTATTCCGGAACCGGCGGAAGAACGTCCCGCCACCGGCGGGCCGGACCGCTGAAGGTTCATTGGCCGGGTTCCTTCACACCGCTGGACACGTTCAGGCCTAACGGCCCCGGATATTGTCTTTTGCCGTCACGGAGCTAACAGTGGGCTCCTGATAATATCCAAAACTTCACTCTGCCTGCATTGGCACCGGCGTGGCGTGGGAAGGCGGAGGTGGAGGCGGGAGCTTTCTCACCAAATACATCGTTCCGAGAAGAACACCCAGCAGCAATAATCCCACAATCCATGCCGCCGTTCTCCTCTCCCCGCGGGGAGCACCCAGCGCCGCCGCGGGAATGCTCGCGGGTGCCACGCCCGTGACATCCGTCACCGCCTCGCGAATGCGACGAAACCACCGTGCCACGAATTGGTTGAAATGCGACGGCCAGGCAAACAGGCCCGCGGAGGGTGAAAAAAGGATGCGCTCCGCCCGTCCGTTTTCCTCGTAACTCACGCTGATGAAATCGAGACCGGCTGGATTCACCGACCGGGAATAGCGGCCCACGCTGAGATCCCGGATGGCGCTCAGAGGGATCATGGTGACCCCTCCATCCCGGATGAAGGAAAGATGCCCCTCGTAGAGTTGCACCTGAGCCTTGCGGCGGGAGAGCACGGGCTGTGCGCCCGGCTCCTCCACCAGGGAGAGATAGCAGGGACTGGCATCCAGCAAACGCGGCGGGATGCTCTCCGCCGCGGCGCTTTCATTCACCACGCTCTCCACCTGAGTGCGGAAGGCGGTGGCCGTCTCGAAGCGCAGACCGGGCGACTTCTCCAGCGCGCGGAGCACGATCCTGTCGATCCGCGCGTCCATCTCCACCTGCCGGGAGGGAGGCACTGGGATGTCCCCGGGCCGCGTGCCCGTGAGCATTTCATAGAGCACCACGCCCAGGGAGTAGAGATCCGCGCGGTGGTCCGCCTCCGCCCCGCCGGCCTGCTCGGGAGCGGCGTAGGCGGGCGTGCCAAAAAGCAGCGATCCCTCCGCGCCCGGGGGATGCCGGAGAGAATCTCCTGGCGGGGCCGCAGTCCCGCCGTGCACCATCTTAGCGATGCCAAAGTCTGCGATCTTCACCACTCCGGCTTTGTCGATGAGGATATTTTCGGGCTTGATATCGCGATGCACGATCCCGTGGTCGTGCGCACACTGGAGGGCTCCGCAGACGGGTGGAATAATGCGAAGCGCCTCTGCGGGGGTAAGCCGCTTTGACTCCAGTAACTGACGGAGATTCATGCCGTCCACATATTCCATGAGCAGGAAATAGGATCCGCCCGCGAGCCCAAAGTCGTGGATGCCGACAATGTGCGGATGATTCAGCGCGGCGAGGGCCTTTGCCTCCCGCTCAAAGCGTTCCGCGAAACGCGCGTCCCCGGTCCGCTCCGGAGCCAGCAGTTTCAGAGCCACCAGACGATTCAGTGAGATCTGCCGTGCTTTATACACCACCCCCATGCCCCCGCGCCCCAGACAAGTGAGTATCTCCAACTGCGGAAAGTGAGGGGCGAGTTCCTCCGGCGTGAGGAGCGGCGGGACATCCCCGGGCTCTTCACCGCCGGCGGGCTGGATGAGTTCCGACATGAGACAGCGTGGACAGAAATCCTCCGGGGCGTGCCGCAGGGCGGTGCCGCACTTTGCGCAGCGGAGAGAGAGGGTGGTGGTGCTCATACCAGAGAGTGAAAGATGGCCGCGGAAACATAACGGCCTTTTTTTCAACCACCCAGGGCCACGAAGAGAGTCTGCATTTCCTCGCGCACCATTTCAGGGTCCTCCAGCGTCCCGGCCACCTCCCGCCGCACGCACTCCAGCAGCTTCTTTTTGAGCCGGTGCACGGCCATGCGCAGCGCGGCCAGGCTCATCCCGCAGGCGGCGGCGATGCCGGTTTGATCGCCATGCGCAGCACTGCCGGTGAGCAGCGGCTTCACATGATCAAAGAAGCCCTCACGGCCCTCGGCCCTGCACTCCTGGCGGAGTGCGTCCAGCCCGCGGGCCAGCACGGTGACGGCCCACCGGCGGTCGAACTCGTCATCCGGCGAGGCCTGGCCGGTGTCCGGCAGGGCGAGGGCATCATTGTGGTCCATGGAGATTTGCTCCACGCCGCCCCCGCGCCTGAGGCGTGCGGCGGACTGCCGGGCATTGTAGAGGAAGTGCTTTACCGCGCCCAGCAGATAGTGGCGGAAGCGTCCGCGCCCCCCATCCGCCGTATCGATACCGCCCCCCGCGAGCATCTGTGCGAAAAAGGAGTGAGCCAGTTCCCGCGCGGTCTCGGGATCTCTCATTTTACACCGGAGAAAGGAAAGCACCGGCTCATAATAGGCCTCGCAGAGTTCCGAGAGTGCCCGCCGCCCGTCCTCCGAATCGGACTTCGCCAGGCACACTCGCGTCCATCGTGTCGTATGACAGTGTGCATGGTAATTCGCGTGGAACCCGGTAGTCATGAAGCGGTGGAACCTTCCACACGGGAATGACGTTTTGAAGGGGAAACGTCACGAAGAATTACGTAAACCCAAGTGTCAGTGGGCATGACCGCCCGTCACTTGCAAAGCACGTCTTCATCTTTCAGCCTGCGGATCGGCGTCAGATTGCGAAGCAATCCTCCCCTGAATCCGGGGCGCACATTCCATCCGTTTTCCTGGATGACGGCAAGAAGTGTGGAACTCACATAGACTTCGGAGATGCGGGAGATGCTGAGCCCGGGCGTCATCACTTCATCCGGGTGCATTGACTCCGCAAAGTGCGGCCCGTTCAGCGGGATGAAGGTGGCCTGCGGATCATATTCCGCCTGGTAAACAGCCAGCGCCAAAGGCCCGGTATACCGGTCTTCCGGGACCAAAAACGTCCCCCCCTCACACTGGTTCGCCACAAAACAGGCCTCATCCATTCCAAAGCTGTGGGTCATCTCATGGAAGACCACAGCCCCCATCAGGACGTCAGACCACCGGCTCAGCGTTTGATCGATGTTCAGGGAAATCGTGACGGGATACTGCCCGTCGACCACCAATTTGCCCCGGCTGTTCATCGCGTAGCATGATGTGCGACAGCTTGCCAGGGGCCCTCCCGCACCGAGATGCCCGGGCTTGATCACAAAATGCATCACGGAACTCGGCCCGGAGAGTCCGTTGTCCAGCAACATCCAGTCCCACAGGGAGCGAACGGCCTCGATACGCGCTTTATGGCCATTCGAGAGTTTGGCGATACTTTCATCATAGGTTACTTCAACATCGGCCGCATGCAGGCCACAGAGAGTCATCAACAAAGCAGGAATTACGAATTTCATTTCTATTGTCCAGAACCGGCCGTGGCTACTACCTCTGTAGTAGCCATGGC
>DATAIE010000318.1:0-1617 GCA_036262875.1 Verrucomicrobiales bacterium | reverse complement strand
CGTGTCGTGAGTGAGTTTGACATTCCGCAGATAGAGGAAGCCGTCCTCCCTCACCGCGAAATCCGCGTGGATGTCTTCATAGTTTTCCCCTTTCACAGCGAAGGCTCCCGCTGTGAACGAGCCGGTGAGATTCACCGGGGGACGGTCGAAAGTGAAGGGGCTGCCCGTCTCGAGCGCGCCCGAAGCCCGAAACTGCGGCGTCGAATTGAGCGCGAGTCCCTCCGGAAGCTCCACGTCCGGCACGGCACCGCGGAGGAGCGCCAGCACATCGATGCTGCTGTCGACTGCAAAATCGACGCTCTTTGATTTGCGCACTTTCCATGAGGCACTGGCCGAGAAACTGCCGGTGCCGTCCCGGATATTCAGACGCCGGAGAGTCAGTTCGCCGTCCTCCAGGATCGCGTCAGCACTGTAGTCCTCCGCCAAAAAATCCCCGCAGCGGAGCGGCCCGCCGCGCATGGTGGCGCGGACAGAGGCTGTATCGAGGTCCGCCAGATCGCCATGCACCTCCAGCTCTACGAGAGCCATGTGGGGAGCGAGAGGCACGCCCTTCTCATCCCGCGGAATGCTGAACCGGTCGAGAACGCGGAGCACAGAGCGCAACGCTCCCCGCCGGTCCCTCATCTCGCGGAGTTGCTGCTCGCGGCGCCGCCTTTCCTCTTCGGGATCGGGCGGCTTTTCATCCGGCCCGCCGCGGGTGACATCCCCGCGCACGATAACGTGAATGCCGGCGAGATCCGCCTCCGCCTGTGCAATCTCGATTTGCCGGCCCTTGATGACGAGGCGCGCATTCAAGTCTCTAACCCGGATGATCTCCGTAGAGTCATCGCGGGGATCGACCGGAAGCGTGACGCTGGCCTTGGCAAGCGTAATGGAGCGCAGGAAGTCCTCGCGGTTCACCAGTCGCGCGAGGTCGATATCGAGCGTAATGCGGTTGATGCTGGCAAGATGCTGCTCCGGACTGTCGAGGTCGAAAAGCTGCACATCGCGCGCGGTGAGACCGTCCACCGGGTCCAGGGTGAGGCGGCCGATTTCAGCCCCCAGGCCATAGCGCGCCAGCTCATCCCCGATGAGCTTCCGGTACTTTTGATCGAATCCCACATTGTACCAGTAACGGGCCAGCACCACGATCCCGGCAATGCACAGGACGGTGAGTTGCAGGCCAAAACTGCGGCGGCGGATGCGCATGAGGAGGAGGGAGGAACGACGACGCTACACTGCTCTCTGAGGCGCGGAAGGAAACCTGATTTTATGGAAAGGTGAATTCCCCAAACGGGAGAATCCCGGTCACTTCTTTTGAGAGGCGCGGTAGACCAGCACTCCCTTCAAGGCGGTGACGGCACGTTCGAGCTGGTGGTCTCCGAGTTTGGCGAGCCGCACGGGATCACTGTCGGCAGCCGGAGCTTTGCGCAGATAATCCATGAGGCGCAACTCCTCATCGGACGTGAGCGGGGCCATGATATCCGGAACCACTCCCTTTTCATGGATCGCGCGGTGTTTAGGGGTAAAGTAGTGCGCGATGGTCAGGCGAATGGCCGTGCGGTTGTCTCCGGGAATGATGGATTGCACACTGCCTTTTCCAAACGTGGTGGTGCCGACGATGACGGCGCGTCCCAG
>DATAIE010000317.1:0-4773 GCA_036262875.1 Verrucomicrobiales bacterium | reverse complement strand
GCCATTCAAAAACAGCCGGGAACAAATACGGTGGCCGTTGTGGACGGCGTCAAGAAGCTGCTCCCGTCCTTCGAGGCCCAGCTTCCCCCGGCGGTGAAGATCCAGGTTCTCTCGGATAAATCCCTCACCATTCGCGAGTCGGTGCATGAGGTTGAGTTTACGCTTATTCTTTCCATCGTGCTCGTGGTGGCGGTGATCTTCCTCTTCCTGCGAAACGTGCGGGCGACGATGATTCCCTCGGTGGCGATGCCGCTGTCGGTCATCGGAACGTTCATGGTGATGCACCTTTTGGGCTATAGCGTGGACAACTTCTCGCTGCTCGCGCTGACGCTTGCGGTGGGCTTCGTGGTGGACGATGCCATTGTGGTGCTGGAGAATATCGTGCGGCACATCGAGGCCGGAGAGACGCCCATGCAGGCGGCGCTGAAGGGGGCGAAGGAGATCGCGTTCACGATCATCAGCATGACCATTTCGCTCGTGGCGGTGTTTTTGCCGGTGCTCTTCATGGGAGGCATCCTGGGGCGGTTGCTCAACGAGTTTGCCGTAGTAATCGCCGTCGCCATTCTGGTTTCCGGTGTGGTCTCGCTCTCGCTCACGCCCATGCTGTGCTCGCGGTTCCTCAAGGCTCATGCGAATCACGCGCCGGGCGGCTTTTACAGGATTACGGAGCGTGCGTTCGAGGGCATGCGGGCGGTCTACGAGCGCACGCTGCGCGGAGCGATGCGTCACCGGGTGGTCGTGCTGCTCGTGGCGCTGGCCAGTGTGGTGGCGACGGCATGGCTGTTCTGGTCAATGCCCAAGGGCTTCATTCCCAACGACGATACAGGACAGATCTTCGCCATCACGGAGGCGGCGCAGGGAGTGTCCTACGAAAAAATGGGAGAACTCCAGCAGCAGGCGGCGGATATGTTGAAGGATAATCCGTACATCAGCGGCTACATGTCCTCCATTGGCGTTGGCGGTCCGAACGCCACCGGCAATACCGGGCGGCTTTTCTTCAATCTCATCCCGCGGAGCAAGCGCCCCCCGGCGGACGAGATCATCGCCTCATTGCGGCCAAAGTTCGCCACTATACCGGGCCTCCGCGTGTTTCCTCAGGTCATCCCCATCATCCGCCTCGGCGGCACCCTGACCAAGAGCCAGTATCAGTTTACGCTTTCCGGCTCGGACCTCACGGAGCTTTACGCGGCGGCGCCGAAGGCCGAGGCCAGCATGCGGGCTCTCCCCGGGCTGATGGATGTCACCAGTGATCTCCAGGTGACGAATCCTCAGGTGCTTGTCACGATCAATCGTGACAAAGCCTCCGCCCTCCACGTCAGCGCGGCGCAGATTGAAACGGCGCTCTCCAATGCTTACAGCTCCCGCCAGATTTCGACGATCTACACGCCTACCAATCAGTATCAGGTGATCGTGGAACTGCAGCCCGAGTTCCAGCGGGGCTCCGTGGATCTCAACATTCTCTACATCCGCTCCTCCAATGGCAATCTGGTGCCGCTCAGTGCGGTAACGGAAACCAGCAGTAACGCGGGACCACTCACGGTGCAGCACCTTGGCCAGCTTCCGGCGGTGATGCTCTCCTTCAACCTTGAGCCAGGGCTCTCCCTCAGCGAAGCCATCCCGCGCATCGAGGCCGCGGTGAAACCGGATCTTCCGGAGTCCATTACCACGGCTTTTCAGGGCACGGCGCAGGCGTTCCAGTCCTCCCTGGAGGGACTCGGTCTGTTGCTGATCATGGCGGTGCTGGTCATCTATCTCGTGCTGGGAATTCTCTACGAGAGCTTCATTCATCCCATCACCATTCTGTCAGGACTGCCCGCCGCCGGCTTTGGCGCGCTCCTCGCGTTGAAGCTGTTCGGTTATGAAGTGAATGTCTATGGATTCGTGGGCATCCTCCTGCTCATCGGCATCGTGAAGAAGAACGCCATTATGATGATCGACTTCGCCCTGGAGGCACAGCGCACTCAGAACAAGTCTGCGGCGGATGCGATCTTTGAGGCGTGTATCGTCCGGTTCCGTCCCATCATGATGACCACCATGGCCGCTATCATGGGCACGCTGCCCATCGCGCTGGGCATCGGGGCCGGCTCGGACTCACGGAAACCGCTGGGCATCGCCATCGTGGGCGGGCTGCTCGTGTCACAGCTTCTCACGCTCTACATCACACCGGTGATCTACCTTTATCTGGAGAAGGTGCGGAATCTTCGCAAATCCAAAGCCGTTGAAGGCACTCCGGAACTGGTCCAGCCCGCCGCGGTTTAACGGTCGTTCCGGACAATTCCTGGATGCAAAACGGCCCGCGTTCGGCTAGACTGCTCTATGCCTTTTCTCAAACAACTGCCGCTTCTTCTGCTGTGTACAGTCGCGTCCGTTCGTGGACAGGCGCCGAAAGAAAAACCGGAGGAATCAATGCCGCCCGCGGTGGGAATCGTGGGCCTGTGGCATGGAAAGACACCGGCAGGGGACGAATATGTGACATTTACGGCGGATGGCCGGGCGATCCTGCAACAGGGGGCGGCTGAATCGATGACGATGAAATATAAGCTCGACCTGTCCTCTCCGCCGCTGTTGAAGCTGGATCTGGCCGGCACGGTGAAGGACACGAAGGTCACTCTCTACACGGTTTTCGATTTCCCCTCTCCCGGCAAGTTTCGCATGGCACCTCCGGCTGTTGAGGAAAGCAAACGTCCGGACAGCAAAACACTGGAGGGGACAAAGACAGTTTTGGAGCGTGTTACGCTGGGAGGGCACGCGGGCATTTATCAGGTAGTGGACGCCTCCCTGAAGAAACTCGCCGGCACATGGGAGGGAAAGGACGGCGGACAAACGATGACCCTGACCTTTTCAACGGACGGAACTTATGCGATGAAGGTGGCGGAGATTACTGACAAAGGCCGTTTTCGTATCGATGTAACCAAAGTTCCTCTCGGGATCGACCTCCTCAGTTCAGAGGGTGCGGGCGTGAAGTACTCCATCTTTGAACTGAACGCGGAGGGACTGCGCGTGGGAAAGGCCGGGAAAAACCCTGACGAACGGCCGCAGGCGTTCGATGACATCAGCGCACGAACGTTTAAGAAGAAACGGAAGGGCGGGACCTCGAAATAAAACGTTAGGATTAAGACCCCGTCAGCAATTTCTCAAACCGGTCGCCGATGGTGCTGATGGTAAAGTGCTTCTCCGCATAAGCGCGGGCCCGGGCGGCCATGGCCTCTGAAGCGACCGCATCCGATCTCAGTCGGCGCGCCGCCTCCAGAAACGCTGCCGTGCCGGATGGCGGGACCGTCAGTCCGGCCTGTTCCTCCTGAATGATCCGCGCCGCGAGATTCACGGAGGGCACGGCAAGAAGCAGCGGACGGGCGGCACAGAGATAGGTGAGGACCTTGCTCGGGACCGAAAAAACGCCCGCATCCTCCTCCAGTACGGCCAGGAGGACATCGCCCGCCGCAAGCACCTGGGGCAGGACACTGAAAGGTTGATAAGGAAGGAGGCGCAGATTTGTCAGGCTGTGCTCTTTGATTCGCTCCCGCAACCATTCCGCCCCGATGCCCTCACTGATGACGACCACTTCCGCCTGCGGCTCCGCACGGCACTGCAGCGCGAGTTGCAGGAGCAGGTCGGGATTGTGCTTCATGCCGAGGGTGCCGGTATAGAGAAAAACGAAGCGGTCATGGAAGTTGTTAGTGCGGGACCATTCGTTATCCTTCGGCAGGGCAGGGAGGGTGTCGATGGGCGCCCAGTTGGGAATGACACTGATTTTCGACGCCGGCACGCCAAACTCCCGCTCCATGATGGGAACAAAATCCGCGGTGATCGCCACGATATGATCACTTTCCTGCAACTGCCTCCGCTCCAGCCGGCGATAATACTTTCCGATGAGCGCTCCGAGCACAGGGATTTTCTTCCGCACCAGCTTATCCACGGCGATGCTGTAAAAGTCCTGGTGCCACATCAAAAAACGCGCGCCGCACTTTTTGGATGCCACCAGCGCCGGCTGCTGGGTTTCGGTGGGCGTATTGGAGGACAGGACCGCCTCCGGCTTCCATGACGTGATGAGAGCTGCCAGACTCCGTCCATAGGCAATCTCCATGCTCCGGCGGCGGCGAAAGGAATATTTGTGTTTGGCGTAGTCCGGGTCCATCGCGACCTCCTGTACCGAAAATCCCGGCGCGTCATCTTCACGGCGGGTGAGCTCTCCCCGGGGCGTCTGGAGTTCCCCGGCAAAGGCGTGCAGCACCGTGTGCCCCCGGCGGGCCAGTTCCCGGCTGAGCTGGATTTGGAAGGGATGCCCGGCGTAATCGTGAATAAGCAGACGCATGTATTGACAGTGTAATTGCCGGGGCTGTAGCGGGGACGGAGTGCGGCTGCAACGGAAGGCTGGCCCCCTATCCACGCTTGCGGCTGACATCTGGACACGGAAGGTGTTATATTGGTAAGGTCCGGAAAATGAAGGGCATCCGCATCAAGGCCCGCATTCGTTCTCCTTTCACTCATCCCTACCCGTTTTGCGTGCAACTGCCTGATACGATCCCTGTTATGGTTCTTCCCCGGTGCAGCCTGCTGCCCCACGGTCTCCTGCCTCTTTTCATCTTCGAGCCGCGCTACCGGGCAATGTTGCAGCACGCCCTCCAGCACGAGCGTTTGTTTTGTGTGGGAATGCGGACGGACCATGAGGATGATGAAGCCGACGAAGCGATCCACGGTCACAGCACCGCCGCCATGGTCCGCGCCTGCGTCCACCATGAGGATGGCACTTCCCATCTGATGCTGCAGGGCGTG
>DATAIE010000316.1:0-3369 GCA_036262875.1 Verrucomicrobiales bacterium | reverse complement strand
GCATCGTCTTTCCCCGGTGGCCTGTCAGTGCCGCCGGGCCCGTCGCGCATGGAGTTTCACTTCACCGTCCCCGCCCTCCGGGCACCGGAGCGGATCCGTTTCCGCTACCGCATGGAGGGCTTGGACGGAAAATGGATTTATGCCGGAGCGGACCGCAGCGCCGCTTACAGTCAGCTGCCGCCGGGCAGCTATCAATTTCGCGTGCAGGCCTGCAGCGATGAGGGAATCTGGACGCCGGAGGGCGCGGCGCTCGCAGTCACCGTGCAGCCGCATTACTGGCAAACCGCGTGGTTCAGGACGGCCATGGTCCTCATCGCGGCCCTCATCATCGCGGGACTTCTCCTGCTGCGCCGGGCAAGACGGCGGGAACTGGAGCGCGAGCGCATGCGCATCGCCGGGGACCTGCATGATGAACTCGGAGGCAATCTCTCCGGCATCGTTTTGCTGAGCCGGAGAGTGGGACGCCAGCCCGTGCTGGGAGAGCGCGAGCGCAACGAGCTGGACGAGGTGGCCCGCATCGCGACGCAAACCACCCAGTCCGTCAGAGACATCGTCTGGTTCATCAATCCCTCCTGCGACACGCTGGAGGAAATGATCCTTCACATGCGGGAAACCTCCGCGGCTCTCCTCACCGGCGTGCAGTATGAATTTCATGCGCCGGAGCCGTCCGCCGCCTTCAGGGAAATCCTCCCTCCGGAGTTTCGCCGCCATGTGTTTCTGATCTTCAAGGAACTGCTCCACAATATCGTCCGCCATTCCGGAGCGGCCGCCGTGGAGATCACCGTCAAAATCGAAGGCCGGCGGTTCTGCGTGTCCGTTCGTGACAATGGAAAGGGATTCGATTTCACTTCCAGCCAGCACACCGGCGGTCTGAAAAATGCGCAGCTTCGAATCCAGCGGCTGCACGGTGAATTCCACCTTCAAAGCCGCCCGGGCGAAGGCGCGCACATTCAGTTCACGGCTCCCGTCTCGCGAACACTCCGCAGGAGGAAAAACTCATGACCACCAAACCCATCACCATTTGGCTCATCGAAGATAACGCTGCCTTCAGCAGCATCGTGGTGCGGCTGCTCAACGACGTGCCGGACTTCACCTGTCCCTGCGCGTTTTCCTCCGCTGAAGCCGCTTTGAAAACGCTGCGCCACTCCACCCCGGACGTGATTCTGCTCGATGTGGACCTCCCCGGCATCAACGGCATCACCGCCATCCGCGGGATCAAAGCCCTCGCTCCTGACACCAGTGTGGTGATGCTCACCGTCTTCGACGATCAGCAGAAAATCTACGAGGCCATCGGTGCCGGCGCCTCCGGCTATCTGTTGAAAACCTCCACCGAGGAGGAAATCGCCGAGGCCGTCAGGCTGGCGGTGGAGGGCGGCGCGCCGGTGCACCGGAAGGTGGCCGGTTCCGTTTGGCAGATGTTCGCGAAGATGACCGGCCAGGGGAGCGACTGCGGTCTAACCCCGCGCGAAACAGAAATCCTGCGCGATGCCGCCCAGGGCCTCGCGAACAAGGAAATCGCTCAACGCCGGTCGATGAGTACACACACCGTGGATGCCCACCTGCGGCGCATCTATCAAAAACTCGGCGTGCATACCCGCACCGCCGCCGTGGCCGTCGCCCTCCGCCGCCGCCTCGTATGAGCCGGTTTTAAGGGACGCGCTGCGCCATCAGCTGGAAATAGAGCCGGGCACCAGTGGCCGGAGGGCTGAGCCAGGTGAGAGTACCGGTGCCATCACCGTTATTGACGGAGGAGAGAAGGATGGTGCCTGAAGTCCAATGATCGAGGCCGGGATGCGGTCCAACGGATTTCAATGTGCGGGGTTCATGATCTCACGGGTCATGAGGTTCTATCCTCCCGCGCGGTGGCAGGGAGTCCTGGAGGGCTTTTATTTCGGCCTCCCTGCCGTCGGGCGGGCTGGCGCTCATGACTGCCAGGGCCTTGCGTTTGAGCACGCCGTTGGGCAGAGCCTGCCATTCCGTCACGGTGGCCTCAAAGTCGCGGGTCAGTGCCTTACGGAAGAGGTCGCAGGCGGCTTCAAGGCCTTCCCTCCCCTGCACATGTTCCCGGGTCCATGAGAGGGCTGCGGGGAAATCCCGGGCGGCCCAGGCGTCACCAAAGGCGAGGACAAAGCCACGTGCCTCCGCCTGGTTCCCTGTGGACTCCGCCCGGCTGCGCAGCGTCTCCTCCGCGCCGGGGAGATCGCTCCGGTCGCCGGGGACGATGCTTTTGATGACCAGTTTCGCGAGCAATTTCTGGCGAACGGGCTCCGGTTGTGATTTCCAGTAAGCGGAAGTCCAGGCGGTATCTCCGCCTTCGGTCCACACATGTTCCCAGAGATTCTGGAGCATACGGTCACGCTCTCTGCCTGGTGGCAGGGATTGCAGGAAGGCGAATTCCTCCTCCCCTTTTTCCAGCGTCGAAAGATATGGCGGACGATAGCCTTTCTCCGGATCGACAAGGGGACAGTTTTGCTGATAAAGCGCCAGCGCGCGGGCGGCATCTTTTCGCCATGCGACCCGGAACGCGGTCATGAAGACGGAGGACCGGTCCTCTGGATCCTTAAAACGGGCCGCCGCAGCCAGAGCGGCATCCGGATCGGCTGCCGCCCACACCTCGATGACTGCGCCGGCTTCGTCCTCATGGCTCCGGAGCCAGGACGAGGCGGCCTCGCGGTCCTCTCGCAGCCATTCCTGCACATATTCCAAAATCGCGTCGTCTGCCCCGGAGGCGTGAGTGGCGAAAAGCTGCTCCAGTTCCCTGCCGGACCGCGACCCCGGAGGCCGGTCGCTGTCCCCAGTCACTCGCCGCTCCAGTTGCGTTAGGAACTGGTCTGGAGACAGAGGCCCCGTATGGGCGGGGCCCGGGGATACCGCGGGAATCAATGAATGCCGCGGAGCGCCCGCGGTGGCGGGCCTCGTCGCCAGCCGTGCCGCCCCCGCCGAAGCGGCAAAGAGGCCGAGAGCGATGGCAATCCCGGCGCGTCCTTTCATGGCGATACTATGTTGGGAGACCAGCGGTCCTCCGGATGTTCCGGTCCCTCCACCAGGATCCCCTCCGCCGCGCAGGCTTCCTGAAACTCAGGGGGAAAGTCCCTCCACGCGAGAGCGAC
This sequence comes from Verrucomicrobiales bacterium, assembly GCA_036262875.1. Lineage (GTDB taxonomy): Bacteria > Verrucomicrobiota > Verrucomicrobiia > Verrucomicrobiales > V1-33 > V1-33. Next base: position 259 of record DATAIE010000316.1, on the reverse strand, counting down.
GGCTTTGAGGGCCGCGAGACGTTTTCCGTCGTCCAGGATGGAGCCCGCCCACTCCCAGGCACTTGCCGGCTCATACTCCCGCAGGGCATTCACCAGTTCCGCGGAAGCGCTGTCCCTCGCCGGTCCCGGCACCAAAGAATCCACCCACTGGCAGGCCGCCCGGTCATTCGTGAGCACCCAGGAGTTGATAACTTCGGCCGCCTCCGCGCCTTTGGGATCTCCCAAACTCTCCACCCATGCGGCAGCCTTCGGAGGATCC
>DATAIE010000315.1:0-4442 GCA_036262875.1 Verrucomicrobiales bacterium | reverse complement strand
CCGGCTACCACTGTGCCTCCGGCTGTTCCCGCTTTCTCGGTGCCCTCCGGATTGTTTACGGGAACTCTGAGCGTGAATATCACGGGCCAACTCGCCGGTCATACTGTCCGCTACACCATTGACGGGACGGAGCCCACGCTCAGCAACGGCTTGACGTTCGTCACCGGGACACCCGTTTCGCTTACCGCGAGTACGACGCTCAGGGCGCGGTTTTATTCCAGCGGTGTCGGAGGCCCGCTCGCGGATACAGCTTATATTCTGCGCGGCACCACGGCTGCCTATGGCATCAACCCCGCCACCTTCTCAGGCAGTCTTCCCATCCTGGTTATCGATTCGCCATCCTCCGGCGCTCTCACCAGCACCGCGGCAGTGCCCGCGCGTTATACGCTCATCGATCGCAGCGCCGCCGATCAGCGGGCCCGGCTGACAGATCCACCGGCTTTTACCACGCGGGGCTCGATCAAGGTGCGCGGGCAGTATTCCTCCAGCTTTCCGAAAAAGGGGTATGCTGTCGAATTCTGGGACGCGGGGGATCAGGATAAGGCGTTGCCCGTTCTCGGAATGCCGGAGGAATCGGACTGGATTCTCTATGCCGCCTATCAAACGGACACGGACTTCATGCGCAATGTGCTCATGTTCGAGCTGTTCAACCGCATGGGACGCTGGGCACCCCGCACCCGCTTTGTGGAGGTCTTCTTCAATGCCGGCAACTCCAGTCTGGATGCCGCCGACTATCAAGGAGTCTATGTCCTCATGGAGAAGATCAAACGCGACAAGAACCGCGTGGATATTGCCAATCTGCGTCCGGAAGACGTCGCCGGCGACAGCGTTACCGGGGGCTATATTATCGCCCACGATAAATACAGCAGCTCGGCTGAGTGGATTGACGGTTCCAGCGGAATCCCCAACTGGCTCCACACGCCGGACACCGCCTTCGTCGTCAAAGAGCCAAACCTGGCCGATATCACCGCTCCGCAGCGGGCTTACATTTCCAACTACCTTCTTCTGTGCGACGGCGCGATTGGCGCGGCCAATTTCCACCATCCGGTTACCGGCCTCAGCTACCGGGACTACATCGCGCAGGATTCGTTTATCGATCACCACATGCTCATGGCCTTTGCCAAGAATGTGGATGCCCTGCGCGTGAGTTGTTATTTTCAAAAAGACCGCGGCGGAAAGCTGCGCATGTCCTCGGTATGGGACAACGACCTCTCTCAGGACGCAGACACCGAGACGCGGGACAACAATCCCGCCCTCTGGAATCCTGACGGCAGCACGAATTCCTCCGACTTCTTTTCTCTCGAAGGCCGCACGGCCGAGGGTTGGTTTCACCGCCTGCATCAGGACCCGGACTACATGCAGGAGTGGGTGGACCGTTACGACCGCTGGCGCACCGCCGGGGTCCTCGACGTTGCGGCCATCAATACGTTTCTCGATCAGCAGGCTGCTCAGTTCACCGCAGCCGACAACGGCGGCAGTGACACGGCCATCGCCCGCAATTTCTCCCGCTGGCCGCGCACGATCCGCAGCACAGCGACGAATCAGGCCAACGCCGCCGCTGTCGTCTTCGGCGGAGTTGCCACGAGTGAAATTAGCAGGCACAAGACCTGGCTGCAGCAGCGACTGGCTTTCATGGACAGTTACGTGCTCGCCAAACCTGCTTCTTCAGCGTCCGCCGGCGTGATCACGGCGTCGACCGACATCGTCCTGACCACGGTCGAAACCGGGGCGCAGATTCTCTACACCGTCGATGGCGCTGACCCCCGCAGTTCGGGCGGAGCCGTTGCCGCGGGCGCGCTGACTTATTCCGCGCCATTTCATGTGACTGCGAGTGGTCTCCTGACTGCACGGGTTCGCAAAGCGGGTGTCACTGGAAAACATACCGAGTGGAGTGCTCCGCTGCGCAGTTACTACATCATCGGAGCGGCGCTCGCGGCTGCCGGCGACGTCACCGTCAGCGAACTGATGTATCACCCGGCAGATCCGACTCCCGCCGAAATCACGGCGGGTTTCACTAACTCCGACGATTTCGAGTTCATTGAGTTAATGAACACCGGCTCACAGCGCGTGAACCTGTTCAACTGCCGCTTCACTGCCGGCTTCGATTTCACGTTCGATGGAGCTTTGAACCCCGCTCTCCTCGAGTTGAATCCCGGTGAACGGATCGTCCTCGTGAAGAATGCGGCGGCCTTTGCCCTTCGTTACGGTGCTGCTGCCGTTGCGCGTATTGCCGGTCAATTTTCCGGCAACGATCAACTGAACAATGCGGGTGAAGCGCTTACGCTGGTGAGTGGCACGGGCAGCCCTCTCTGTTCCTTTACTTACTCCGATGCCCTCCCCTGGCCGGCAGCCGACGGCAATGGTGCCAGTCTGGTTCTCATTGCTCCGCGGACGCATCCGGATCTGAACAATGCCGCCAACTGGCGCGCCAGCGTGGCAACCGGGGGCAATCCTGCCACTGACGATGCGCTCCACTTTACCGGCAATCCTTCAGCAGATTCCGATCAGGACGGGTGGAATGATCTTATCGAGTATGCGCTCGGTTCCGCTCCGGCGATTGTGCCGGCCATCACGGCTCAAGGTCTTACGATCACGATTCCCCGGGTCGCCAACGCCGACGACGCGATCATCGCGGGAGAGGTGAGTGCCTCGCTCTCCACCTGGCTGCCGGCGGACCTGATTTCCAGCACACCGGCATCCCTGACATTCAGGGTCCCGGATGCTCTTTCCTCAGAAGCCCGGTTGTTTCTGCGGGCCAGCGTTCGTCTCAGATAGCTGCGGAGCTTTTGCATTTTCGCTGTCGCCCGCCGTCTTCGCAGACGTTGTTGGGAAAACAGCATGTCATTTTCCAGACTCATCGTTCCGTGGTTTCGCACCCGCGGCTGGAAGCCTCTCCCGTTTCAACGCGAAACCTGGCAGGCCTATGCGCGGGGAGAGAGCGGCCTCGTGCATGCGCCCACCGGTCTTGGGAAAACTCTCGCTGCATGGATCGGTCCGTTGGTGGAGGAGATGGAGGAGGGGGGCAATGAACAAACGCTGCGGGTGATATGGGTCACGCCCATGCGGGCTCTCGCCGCGGATACCGCGCGAAGCCTCCAGGAGGCGCTCGACGGGGCCGGTCTGAAGCGGACGGCTGAGTGCCGTACGGGGGATACCTCTTCTTCGGTGAGGGCGCGCCAGAAACGGAAGCCTCCTTTTGCTCTCGTGACCACGCCGGAGAGCCTTTCACTGATCCTGACAGATGAGGTGCAGGTCTCTCTGCTCAAGGGCCTGCGGGCCGTCATCGTTGACGAATGGCATGAACTTCTTGGCTCCAAGCGCGGGGTCCAAACGCAGCTTTGCCTCGCCCGCCTCCGCACCCTTTCCCCCGGCTTGCGGGTTTGGGGCCTCTCCGCCACCATCGGGAATCTCACGGACGCCATGAGCGTGCTGCTGGGAAGCCGGGCCGGTGAAGGGCGGGTCATTCATGGAAAGGACCGGAAAATAATCAAAGTGGATACACTGCTGCCGAAGGAAATGGACACCTTTCCATGGTCCGGCCATATCGGCGTGAAGCTGGTGAAACAGGTCGTGGAACGCATCGCCTCTGCGCGGACGACGCTGCTGTTCACGAATACGCGATCCCAAACGGAAATCTGGTTTCAGGAACTGCTCGATGCCTGTCCGGACTGGAAGGATCAGTTGGCGATGCACCACAGCAGTATCGACCGGGAGGACCGCGAGGCGGTCGAGCAGCGCCTGCGGGAAGGCGCCGTGAAGTGTGTGGTCTGCACCTCGTCGCTGGATCTCGGTGTGGACTTTTCGCCGGTGGAGCAGGTGATGCAGGTGGGCAGTCCCAAGGGGATCGCCCGTCTGCTTCAGCGCGCCGGACGCAGCGGTCACCAGCCCGGTGCGGTGAGCCGCGTCCTGGGCGTGCCGACGAATGCGCTGGAACTGGTGGAATTCTCCGCGGCGCGGGAAGCTCTCGCTGCCCGCAACATTGAATCCCGCCATCCGGTCATGGCACCGCTGGACCTGCTGTCACAGCATTTGATCACGGTGGCCCTCGGTAATGGATTCCGGGACGAGGAAATGCTGGCCGAGGTGCGCTCCACGCATTCGTATGCGGGCCTCACCGATGACGAATGGCGATGGACTCTGCGGTTCATCACCACCGGCGGGACCCTGCACGCTTATCCCCAATATCATAAAGTTACACGCGGGGACGATGGCGTGTATCGCCTCACGGATGAGCGGATGGCACGGATGCACCGGTTCAGCATTGGCACCATCGTGGCAGGGGCCAGTGTTTCCATTCAATTGCGAAACGGCCGCCGGCTCGGCAGTGTGGAGGAGTGGTTCATCTCGCACGTCAAGCCGGGCAAGTGTTTCATTTTTGGAGGGAGGGTTTGGGAGCTGGTGCGCTTTCACAACCTTGTGGCGCAGGTGAAGCCGCCCGAAGG
>DATAIE010000314.1:0-2857 GCA_036262875.1 Verrucomicrobiales bacterium | reverse complement strand
AGCCAGGGGAGCCCCCCTGCTCCGAACCGGCCTGCCAGTTGAGCCCGCTGCTGTAGTTGCCGGCGGTGGACACGACTTCGAGGGATACTCCGTTGCCATCCGGCTGTGCAGGCCAGCCTGCCAGGGGATCGTCATCAAATTCAAAATCCTGAATGATGTTGCCAATGGAATCGCGGATCGTGATCTGTTCCCCGCTGTTATTGAGACTGCCTCCCGGCCACTGGAAAACGATGCCCGGCGGCGTGGCGGGATAGGCCGTATAGAAGGCAGCGGGGGTGACGTTCGTGACGATCACAAAACTGCCGGGAGCCATGACAAAGGCTGGAAAGGTGAACTGATCGAAGGGCTTGCCCTGTTCGAAATACACCCCGCCGATATCGATCGGCTGGGTGCCGGTGTTGGTCAGTTCGATGAACTCAATACCGCCTGCTCCAGTTGGGTTATACATGATCTCGGTAACGCGCAAACTGCCGAGGACCGGATTGGTGTTCGACGAATCCCCGAGCAGAAGATAGTCAAAGGCGATGCGCACGGTGGTCGCAAGAGATGTCGCCGCGAAGATGCCGCCGGTGAGAGCCGTGGAACCAGGCGGCAGGGACTGCGAGTGCACGGTGGACCAAACGGAGTTGAGCATTCGCTGGAACAGAAGGGTATTGCCGGTCCGCAGCACCCGGAGGGTAGCGCCGGTTCCTGTGACAGGCAGTGTCACCAACTGAGAGAAGGCGGCAGGCTGAGCCGCGCGCTTCACCGTCAGGTTCAATCCGCCCTCCAGACTGAAAGCATACCGAACCACCGTGCCGCCTTCATTCATCTCCATCCAGAGCCCGGACTGCCAGTCGCCAAACTGGCGCGTGTCCGGGGTGAGGTTCGTTTGAAGCACAAAGTCCGCACTGTCCGGAAGGTCCCGGGTGATGAGCGGATGAGTAATCGCCGGGGACGACAACGGCTTGGCGGCATCGTCCAGCAACTGAATGAGAATGCGGCCCGTGGTATCCTCCACTGAATACCATGCCGAGGCGGAATAGTTGTCCCGGTTCTCAATATTCTGAACGGTGAACGCAGGCCCCAGAGGCGCACCGTTGCCGAAGGCGACGAAGTCATTCGTATTATAGACGGCAACGTCACGGCTCAAAACGGTCGCGTTCAGAGCCGCGTCCGTGACCGTCATCGTGACGGTATAAACGCCAGGGGTGTAGAAATGAACCTCCGATTTCCCGGGAACGGAATGTCCGAGAGTAAAGCCCGCCGCCGGCGCGACACTCCATGAAAAGGTGACCGGCGTGCCTTCCGGATCATAACTGGATGTACCGTCCAGGACAAAGAGTTCATTGGCCGCCACATTCCGGGAGGCGGGACTGGAGGAAAGCACCGCCACCGGAGGACCGTTGCCCGTGAAGTTGACTGTAAGAGCGGAGGTGAACATCACCGTGCCCTGCTGGTTCAGGAAACGAATGGTCAGGTTGTTGGCTCCCGAGGCGAGAACAACATTGGACAGGGTCCAGAGCCCGAGGTTGGCGCTGGTTCCGGTCCACGCGAAGACGGCCTCCGGGTGGGCTGCGATTTCCACCTTCCAGACATTGGAGGGAGCTTCGCCGGAAACAGTGAACAGGGGCGTGCCCACTGTCTGATTGTTAGGAGTGCTGATGGAAAAGGGTCTCGTATAGTTGACGCCGCCGAATCCATTGATCGCGCCAATGGCCCCCGCCTCGCGGGTCGAGAAGAACGAAGGGTAGCTAAAACCGGCGGTCTTGAAGGGGGCGAGGATATCCCCCACCGTGGACTGGTAGTTTATAGCGGCGAGAAACGCATTCATGCGGGCCGAGTTGTTCGTGAATTTGGACACGAGCTCGTGCATGTAGAAATTGTAGGCCCGGCGGAACATGGGCCGGCTAGTGAGATTCGTCCATCCGGTGCCCGCGACCGTACCGATGAAGGCCTGTCCCGCGTCAAATCCGAGATCGCTGTCCCAGTGGTGGAACTCGAATCTGCCGTCGGTGGGACGGCGGTAGAAATAGCCATTCTTGCCCCGGTTCATGGTGAAATTGTCCCAATCGCCGATGTAGCCGCGCACGGCCGCGTACAGTGCTGCCCGCTCCACATCCAGTTGCCTGGACATCTGCTCGTCCCACGCGGTTTGAAGCGCGAGAGATTGCCCGGCAATCGAAGCGCTATTGTTGAAGGCGGTTTTGATCAAAGAGGAGAGCGCAGCGTAGTCGTAGCGTTCCTCCGGAAAGCGGACCGGGAAGTTACCGTGGAAAAAGATGGGACTTTCGGCGGAAGGCGAAGCGGGCGTGGAGTTGTTCCAGTCCAGCAGAGACCAGCGGGCAGTGACGCTGTCCGCCGCCACACGGTCATCCTGAGTGGCGGGATTTGTGTCATACATGAACCATGCGTCGTCGAGTTCAAAGAGTTCCCCCTGCCCTGCGCCGGCGTAGGCGCGGTCGAAAAAGTCGCTGTCCGTCTGCTCCTGATCGTCGCCCAGACGCGGGGCATCGGCATTGACGATCTGCTGGATGAATTCCGAATCCGGCACGGGATATCCGAGGAGATACATCATGTAGCGCACCATCCGGTTGTGAAACCGGTTCGAGCCCGCCGCGTCGTTATCCGTGCCGGACTTGCTGCGGTTGCGCCAAACGTTGTCTCCCGGCGGCTTCCAGCGGGCGCGGTCGAGCGTGTTGGTCGTGATGCGGGTCCACGGGCTGCCGCCGCGGCGCAGCTCTGCATTGTAGAGCACGTCCCTCTCGTTGAAGATGATGGTGGAATTGAATCCGAAGTTCGACATCTTCTGGTGGTCCCAGTCGTAAAGGGAGCTGAAGCCGGTGGTCGCATTCAAAGCGTTGCGATGGTAAAGCGA
>DATAIE010000313.1:0-1712 GCA_036262875.1 Verrucomicrobiales bacterium | reverse complement strand
TCCTCGATATCCCCCTCCCGCACGATGCGGATGAAGACGCCCTCCATGTCCGTCTGCTGGAAGCGCTCCACCACTTCCTTCGGCGTGCCCTCGGCCACGACCCTGCCTTTGTGCATGAAGAGCACGCGATCGCAGACCTCCTCCACGTCCCGCATGTTGTGGCTGGTGTAGAGAATGGCGATGCCGCTCTCCTGCTGCACGCGGCGGAGAATCTTCCGCACCTTGTCGGCGATGTCGGGATCGAGACTCGCGGTGGGCTCGTCCAGCATGAGGAGTTCCGGCTTGTTGAGCAGGGACTTGCAGAGCTGCAGCCGCGTGGATTCGCCGGCGGAGAGGTGGCCGGTGACGCGCTTTTTCAGGTGGGCGATCTCGAACAGCTCCAGCAGTTCATCGATGCGCTTCTTCAAATTCGGCACGCCGTAGATGCGCCCGAAGATAGTGAGATTTTGCCACACGTAGAGATTGCCCGGCAGGTCGGTATAGGCGGAGGCGAAATTGCACCGGCGCAGGATGGGGATGCGGTCCTGAAACGGATCGAGCCCGAACGCGCGCACCGTGCCGGAGGTGGGCGTCATGAGGCCGAGGATGATGTTCATGGCCGTGGTCTTTCCCGCGCCGTTCGCGCCGAGAAGGCCCACCACTTCCCCGGGCCGGATCTCAAAAGACAAGTCCGCCACGGCCACCGCGCCCTTTTCAAATTCACGGCGGAGATTCTTCACTGACAATACCGGCTCTTCATTCATCGCCCGCGTCATGCCGCCGACTGACGGCCGCTGCAAGACCGTTCGCGGGCGGGGACTGCTGCTCACGACCCGTGTTCAAACGGAGTCGTCCTGATATTTTTCCCAATGGATGACGGCTCTGGTCTCAGGGTGAACTCTCACACTGAAGTGGATGCTCCCGGCAATGACGTTGCCCCGCAACATCGTGATGCCGCAGAACGGGCGCAGTGCCGCAAGGCGGCGGGTGAGGCGTCCCGTCCATTCCGTCCCCCGGGCATTGAGACGAATCTGCGTTTCGAGAAATTCCAAGTACGACTCGTCGAATTGACTCTCCTCCAAGTTCTGAACATCCCCTGCACGCTCGCGCAGGATTGCAGGCACATTCCAATCTGCGCGGACGGCCTCAATGAATAACGTCCTGAAGTCCATGCGCCTTGCTACAGTGGAGTGAGACAGGATTCCATTCTTTCGCAGTCACCACGCATCCGTGATCATTTTCCACAGATCCCCGAAGCCCTGGTCCGTCACGTCCCGGAAGGTGGCCACTTGCACGTGTTTCTCCGGATGCGCCGGATCGATCACGATGCCCCACAGGGGCTTGATGACATCCGGGCGGGTGGCGTAGCGCAGGTCGCCGATGACATTCGGATGATCCGGGTGCACGCCCAGCCAGCCGTCTGAGAAATGCTGAAAGCGCGGCACATCGCGCGCCTGCACGCTGTCTGCGGGGAGGGCCGTGAGCGGCGGCACGGGATGCGCCGGATCGAGCAGCGGCTCGCTGTCCGTGCCCAGCACGCGGGTGCCCGCCGTGATGCCCGCCCGCACGCAAACGACCTGACACATTCCATTTTGCACATACAGGCCGCGCCACACGATGATGTTTCCGAAGGAGGGCTTCACCGTCAGGCGCTCCGGCACGTGCCCGCGGGCGTGCGCCCATTCCCGCACTGCCGCCTCCGCCCGGTGCGACTGCACCATGCACAGGCCGAG
>DATAIE010000312.1:0-3374 GCA_036262875.1 Verrucomicrobiales bacterium | reverse complement strand
CTGGCTCGTACCGGGAACTCCGCCGGAGCCGTAATTTTCCAGGACCAGCACGGGTAAATTGGAATTGAACGCCGAGGGAGCCGCCACACCGCCCAGATTGGAAGTGGTTTCGATCTTCGTGTAAAATCCTGTGTCCACTTCCCCGCCCCCGCCGGTGACGGGATCGAACACGCGGGCCCGCAGCCTTGTTGTCGCGGTTAGATTGAGCGGTGCCGCATACAGAGAGGAGGATGCAGAAGGAATGGTCCCATCCGTCGTATAACGGATCTGGCCGTTGGCAAACGAAGTGGAAAGCGATACACTCTGGTTGACCGTAAACACCGCCTTTTTCACCGAAAACACCGGTGCGGTCAGGGCCGCGCTGAGTCCGATTCCGTTTACACTGCCTGGCGTAGCCGGCAGAAAAAACGCAGACGCCGCGGCGCGCGACAGCCCGCCAGGTCCGTATCCAAAACCGTCCGTTTGCGCGGGATACGGTGCAAAGGCATGCACCACGCTCCCGTCCGGTTTCGTGAGGGCGAGATATCCCCCTGACGCCGGAAGCTTGAAATCTGTGTGCAGTTTCGCTCCTGCGACTGTCCTGTTTTTGCCGGAGGCGAAAACCACCAGCGACGTGCCCCGGGGGATGGTGACCGCCGGAAACGTCCACCGGTTGGGCTGCGATTCCGTATTGGTTAAATGCCAGCCATTCAAGTCCACCGTGGCGTTAGTGGGATTGTAGATCTCGATCCAGTCCGGTGAATCGCCGTTCTCGTCCTTGTAGGAGGTGTTGCCGGCGGCGGAAAATTCAGAGATGAACGGCTCTGTGTCAGTGGGGGTAAAGTCGAGCCGGCGCACCTGAAACCCGACGATGGACGAGCCGCGGCCCGTGCCGTTCGGCATCGTATAGGTAAATTGCGTCACGCCCTGCACCTGTGCTCTGATGATCGCCCAGTCGGCGTCCGCCGGAGGGTTTTGATTCTGAATGCCGTTTCCGATGACGAATTCCGGCACGTTCACCGTGCCGCCCGCATCGGAAAAAGTGACCGCACTGAATCGTCCCGTGCAGCAGGATCGCGGCTCCCCGTGAAGGATTTCCACGAGAAACTCGCCTGCGTCCGGCAGGGTATAGGTCATTTTCATGCCGGAACCGCCGCTGTTCCAGGTTTCTGTAAAGAACAGGTTGTCGATCGCACTGCCGATGTCGGCCGTCGCAAGCACGCCGCCGGTCCCCAGTGTTGCCAGCGTCGCGGCACCGGCTACGCCATCGGTTCCCGTATCCCCCGTGAACGTGCCCACGCCGTTCACGGTGACAGAGGTGGATGTTCCCAGGTTGGTGGCTTGTATCAGGGTTCCCTCTCCGCTCAAATTTGTCCGCCCTCCCACAAGCACCTGCACATTGGTAACGGCGGCAAACAAAGACGGCGCGTGCAGCACCAGGATTAGGGCTGCTGCCGGAAAAGAGAGTAGCCTCATGCCCTTACTTTCTGCGGCGGATTGCCATCAGTCCAGCGAGGCTAAGGAGAGCCGCCGTCCCTGGTTCAGGGATCACCTGAAGTTGATAGCCGTTCATGGAGGCACCCCGCCCGGCCCCGGTCAACATCCGGTAGGTGAACGTGGAAACACCGGTAATATTCGCGGAAATCGTCATCCGGTCGGCAGCGGCGGGAGGGTTTTCATTGGCGATCGCGTTGCCAAATGTGTAAGTGGGCACCGCCACCGTGCCATTGGCATCGATGAAGGTGTCACCACTGAAAGTTCCCGGAAGCGCCCGGTTTTCACCGTGATAGGTCTCGAAGAAATACGATTTTGCCGGATCAAGGCCGCTCAACACGATCTGCATTCCTGTCCCTCCCTGGTTCCATGTCTCGGTGTAAAAAAGCCCGTCGATATTGGAACCGATATCCGCGGTCGCAAGAACACCTCCACCCAAAGCGGAGGCCGCCGCGGACCCGCCCGCGCCGTCGACCATGTTCTCTCCCACAAAATTGATGCCGCTCCGGGTCAGGTTGGCTCCCTGAAAATTCAGAGCCTCCACCAAAGTGTAGCCGGACTTGAGTCCCGACACCAAGCCGTTGCCGGTAACGGTGACGCTTGTGACGGTGGCACGTGCCTGGAGACTGAAAGCGAGAAACGGGAAAACAAGGAGCAGTCGGGTCATGGCTGAAAGTGATATGGAAGAGTGTTTTGAAACCGGGCCAGTTGGGCTTCGCTGTTACGGGTTGAATCTTAAACTTTCCTCAAAGCCGCTCCAGAAAATGTGGATTTGAGGCGGGAAGTGGTGGGTTTAGATATTTCGTGCACGATGCATTATCCTGTCTATCGAACGACAGACATAGATCGCAAACAACCGCGATCCGACGTTGCCTGCGGGAAATTCGAGCGCAGGATGCCGCACATTTTTCCTTCAAAGCCCAATGCCTAAATCTGTGCCTGCCACTCCTGCCACCTCCATCCGGCCTATCAAAAAGCTGATGGTGGCCAACCGTTCTGAAATCGCTATCCGGGTGATGCGTGCCGCGACTGAACTGGGCATTCGCACGGTGGCCATCTATGCGGCTGAGGATCGCTTCTGCCCGCACCGCTTCAAAGCGGACGAGGCTTATGAATTGAACAGGGACAAGGGACCGCTGGGCGCCTATCTCGACTATGAGGGCATTGTGGCGCTGGCGAGAGAGAAAGGAGTGGACGCCATTCACCCCGGATATGGCTTTCTAAGCGAAAACCCCCAGTTTTCCAAAGCGTGCGCCGATGCCGGCATTCTCTTCATTGGTCCGGATGCGCGCATCCTCGATATGATGGGCGATAAAACGGCGGCCCGGAACGTGGCCGACAAACTGAAGATTCCCACGCTGGCAGGCACGAAGGACCCGATCGAAAGCCGGAAGGAAGCCATCGCCGTCGGCCGGAAAATTGGCTTTCCTCTCATCATCAAAGCGGCCTTCGGTGGAGGCGGCCGCGGCATGCGCGTGGTGCAAAAGCCCGAGGATTTGGAAAAATTGCTGGAGGAGGCCCAGACGGAAGCGAAGCGCTCCTTCGGCAACGGTGCCGTGTTCCTCGAAAAATTCGTCGGGCGCGCCAAGCACATTGAAGTGCAGATCCTCGCGGACAAGCACGGCAACGTCCTGCACCTGCACGAACGGGATTGCTCGGTGCAGCGGCGCCACCAGAAAGTCATCGAGCAGGCGCCCAGTTTCGGCATCGACCCGAAGATCATCAACGGTCTCTGCGAAGCCTCGCTCGCCATCGCAAAGGAAGTGGGATACACGCATGCCGGCACGGTGGAGTTCCTGGTCGATGTGGAGAGCGGCGAGTGGTATTTCATCGAGATGAATCCCCGCATCCAGGTGGAGCACACAGTGACGGAGGAGATCACGGGCATCGACATCGTACAG
>DATAIE010000311.1:0-3793 GCA_036262875.1 Verrucomicrobiales bacterium | reverse complement strand
CTACCGGCAACTCCTCATTGAGGGCGCGCCGGGAGTCTCCCTGATCTATTTGCGCGGCAGCTTCGATCTCATCGCTTCCCGTCTCGCGGCGAGGAAAGGTCACTTTATGCCGCCGGACCTGCTGCGCAGCCAGTTTGCCACCCTGGAGGAGCCGTCGGCCAGGGAGGGGAGGACCGTGGAAATCGACGCCAGCATCGCGGAGATCGTGGAACGCATTCTGGAAGGTGCGTGAAAGTTCCTCTTTTTCCGGAAAGGAATGAGGAAAACGCATAAGTGTGAAAATTAACGCACCTTTGAATTCTGTGCGTGCATTTCCCGGGAACACTGATACCTTACGTATTCATTTCAATACTTTTCAAATATGTGCGGGATCATTGCTTATGTTGGAGGACGCGAAGTGCGGCCCATTCTTCTGGACGGCCTCGGCCGGCTCGAATACCGCGGATATGACTCGGCAGGGATCGCGGCCATGACCGCAGACGGTCTGGAAGTGCAGAAAAAGGCGGGCCGCATCGCCGACCTTTCACGGCACGTGGGGAAGCCCGGCAAGCGTTCGCAGCAGGGCATCAGCCACACGCGCTGGGCAACCCACGGGGAACCGAGTGATGTGAATGCGCACCCGCACCTTGATAAGAGCGGCAGACTGGCGCTGGTGCACAACGGGGTCGTCGAGAACTACCAGCAGATCAAACGTGCGCTCGCCAATGAAGGGCATCAGTTCCACTCCGCCACCGACACGGAGGTCCTGGCGCATTTGATAGGGAAGCACTACGACGAATCAGAGGAGACGAACGGACGCCGGCTCGTGGAGGCGGTGCGCTCCGCGCTGCAGGAGGTGAAAGGCACCTATGGCATCGCGGTCATGCACGAGGCCCATCCGGGCGTCATCATCGGCGCACGGCGCGGCAGTCCGCTGGTGCTGGGCATCGGGGAAGGGGAGATGTTCCTTTCCTCGGACGCGACGGCGCTGCTTCCCTACACGCACAAAGTGGTTTATCTGAAGGACTTCGATGTCGCAGAGATCAAGGACGACCAGTTCGCCGTGGAGACACTGAGCAGCGGGGATTCCGGTTATGAAATCAAGGAACTCGACTACGCACCGGAGGCGGCGGAGCGCGGGGACTTCCCTCACTTCATGCTCAAGGAAATCTTCGAGCAGCCCCTCACCATCGAGAACGCCATCCGCGGCCGTCTCAATCCGGAGGAGGCCAGCGCGCAACTCGGCGGCCTGAATATGACGCCCACTCAGTTGCGCGACATCGACCGCGTGATCGTGCTGGGCTGCGGCACCGCGCTGCATGCGGGCATGATCGGCGCTCACATGTTGGAGAATATGGCCTTCGTGGCGGCGGAGACGGATTTTGCGAGTGAGTTCCGTTTCAAGAACCGCCCGCTGCAAAGGAACACGGTTTTCTTCGCCGTGAGCCAGAGCGGGGAAACCGCGGACACGCTGGGGGCGATGCGCGAAGCGCGGCGGAAGGGTTTTCGCGCGCTCGGCATTTGTAACAATGTCGGCAGCACCATCGCCCGCGAAAGCGATGGCGGAGTGTACATGCACGCGGGGCCGGAGATCGGCGTGGCGGCGACGAAATCATTTGTGAGCCAGACGGCGATCTTTGGACTGCTGACACTTTGCCTGGGCCGTATGCGTCACATGTCCGCCAGCACCGGACGCGAGATCATTCAGGCGTTTGAAAAACTGCCGGGGCAGATCATTCGCATCCTCCAGCAAAACGAACACATCGAAGCCATCGCGCAAAAATACTGCGCCGCGCACAGCATGCTGTTCCTTGGCCGGCAGTATAATTATCCGGTCGCCCTGGAGGCCGCGCTGAAGATGAAGGAGATCTCTTACATCCACGCCGCGGGATTTCCCGCCAGTGAATTGAAGCACGGGGTTATCGCCCTCATCGACAGGGAGACGCCCTCCGTGTGTATTTGCCCGGAGGACAGCCTCTACGAAAAAAACATCAACACCATCCAGGAGATCAAAGCCCGCAAGGGTCCGGTGATCGCCGTAGCCACCGAGGGCGACGGTGAGATCGAAAATCACGCGGATGATGTGATCTACGTGCCCCGCACCGTGGAAATGCTGCAGCCGATCCTGAACATCCTGCCGCTCCAGTTGCTGTCCTATCACGCCGCTGTGGCCCTGGGCCGCGATGTGGACAAGCCGCGGAATCTCGCGAAAAGCGTGACCGTGGAGTGAGCCGGATGTTTTGTTAGAACCGGAACGATGTTCCGGTAAAGACGCGCAGGTCCGTGGACGGACCGGTGAGGCCGATGTTCACGCCGGCATCCATGGTCCAGTTGGAATTGAAGGTCCAGATGAGGCCGGTGTTGCCGTAGAGTTCGGTGTCGCTGCCGGCGGTGAAGGTGGCGGCCAGTTCAGTGAAAGCGGAGAGGCGTTTCGTCACTTCAAATCCGAGGGACGCCGAGACAGTGGCCGCGCCGGTCCATCCGTTGTCGGCTTCGTTGCGCACGAGATCGCCCTCCACCATCCAGGCCAGATCCACATGTTCGGAGAGAGACGTGGCCATGGGAAGGATCAGGCCGCCCTCCCAATTCCCGTTGCCGATGAGGTGCGAGGCCACCGGCAGTTTGATGAACGGGATGAGGCCCCATGAGATCGCAGGATCTTTTCCCGGGCCGGTGAGATTGCATTTGAGCCGGATTTCCATGTCGGTCCAGCCGTCGGGACCGTTCTTCTGTTCCAGCCAGCCCGGGGTGACGAGTTGGATGTCCATCGTGTCGGAGAGCCCGTATTTCAGATTGGTGGCGCCCCAGAGCACAGACGTGTGGCCGGCATCCCGCTCGCATGAGAGGAGTTCCGATTCCACCTGCCACATCCCGCGGACGCCGGTGAAGGGAGACTCCGTGGAATCAGGCCGGTCGGTTTGCATTTCGGGCGCCTCCGGCGTTGCAGAGACAACCGGCTCTTTGGCCGTCGCTGTGAGGGATGCCGCGAGGAGGAGGGGAAGAGTGCGTGCGTTCATGCGCCGGAATTAGTCGAAACTAACTTAGTTCGCAAGATCAAATTTTAAAAGCCAAAGAAAACATCGCGCGCAGGAATGTGCTGCACCCTGATAAGCCGGATTTTGTCCCCCGCCGGTTTCCCGGCGATTGGATGGCCATTCCTCTGACACCCGCGGTGAAGCGGGCGACCCTGGCCGGAGCCAGGTGCGACAACCCGGGATTATCCCTGGACCGGGGTCCGGGGGTCAGGCAGGCGGCCTGTTTTCCCTGTTCGTCTTGCACCGCGCGGGGTTTGTCCTGCCCCCGTCCTTGCGGCGCGGGGCGGTGGGCTCTTAACCCGCCATTTCACCCTTACCGGAAGCGGACCGGAACTTCGTTATCCGATCTCTCGAATCCCAAATCTCCGGTCCGCTTCCGGCGGTATATTTTCTGTGACACTGATCCGTCAGCGGCGGCTTGCGACGCCACTGCCCGCGTTCGTCACGCGGCACGCTGCCTTGTGGTGTCCGGACTTTCCTCCAACAAACCTTGCGGTTTGCCGGCGGCCACCCCGGGTGCAGCGGGGTCAGGGTGCACCGTTCGGACGGGTTGTAAATGAGGAACAACGCATTTGCCGCCCGGCGATTACTTTTCCGTTTTTCCGAGCCATTGTTCCCACTCCGCCAGCGAGGCGGTCTCCCCGGTGCTTTTCAAATAGTCAATAATGGCGGTGCCGCCTGCCTTACGGACAGGGCCGGACTCGCAGCCACGCACCCATTCGGAGGCGGCTTTTGGATCGTATTGCAGCCAGCGCCCGACGAGTGTCTTTACCGCCGTC
>DATAIE010000310.1:0-5297 GCA_036262875.1 Verrucomicrobiales bacterium | reverse complement strand
AAATGGTGAAACGCGGCCAGGTGGTCGGCACCATCGGTACCGCGCACGGAATTTATCCGGCGCACTTGCATTTCGAAATGCGCAAAAACCTTCAGATCGGTCCCTATCAGACCTCGTTCGCGCGGGACTACTCCAATTATTTCAGCCCCCGGCAGTTCATCGCCCAGCGCCGGCAGCTCAAGGGCGGGGACAGAACGGTCGTCCCTGTCGATACCTTTGCAGGTCAGGCGAATGCCGGAGCCAGTCCCAAACCCGTCGATCCGGGACGCCGGGATATTCCTGTGCGGGATCCAAAGTTGGTAGCAAAGGAAGAGGAGGCTGCCCGCCAAAAACGCGATCTCGATCTCAAGAAACTCGTCGAGGAAAACCGGAAAAAGGTGGCCGCGATGAAGGAGGAGGATATGGACGCCTTTTGGAGCCGGGTCCGCAACAAGCTGGGCAAAAAACAGTGAACGCCGCTCAGGCAATGGTGGCCTGCTGCCTTGCGGCATTCTGCGCGCCGGCGGTTGCCGGGCCAAAGAGCAAGGAACTGAGGGAAAAGCCGGCAGCTTCCGCGCCCGCCCGGGTGGCGGCTGCGCCGGGGTTTGTCTACCGCGTGGAAAAGGAGGGACGCGTCCTCTTTCTGGCCGGGGCTCTCCATCGCCTGCGGCGCGATGCCTATCCCCTGCCCCCCGCCTGGGAGGCCGCCTACCGGCAGTCCGGCATGCTTTGGCTCGAATCCAATCCCCGGGACGCCGACACCGGTGCCGGCAGCACGGAGGCCCGAAAGAAAGGGCTGATGCCAGGATGGAAAAACGTGAACGATCTGCTGACAGAACCCACGCGCAAGGCGCTCCAGCGGCATCTGGCGAGCCGTGAAATCAAACCCGGAGACGTGCAGCGCATGCGCCCGTGGTATCTGGGCATGTATTTGATGAACTTCGAGTATGAGCGCGAGGGAATAATGCTCAGCTACGGAGTGGATACCCATTTCAGCAAACTGGCCTGGATGGAGGACAAGCCGGTGCGCGGCCTGGAGAAGGCGTCGGATTCCGTGGAGGCTCTCAGCAGGCTCAGTCCTGAAGAGCAGGACCGGAATCTGGGAGACTCTCTGCGCCAGGTTTCGAAAATTCCGGAATTCTACACCGCCATCACCGCAGCGTGGCGTCTGGGAAACGAAAAGACGGCGCTGGAACTGCTCCGCCCCAAATCACTCACGGAGAGTGAAACCTGGCGCGGCGTGGTGGCGGCACGGAATGCCTCCTGGCTGCCGAAGCTGGAGAAAATGGGTGCCGGGCGTCCCTGCATGGTGATCGTGGGACTGGACCACGTCCTGGGGCCGGACGGTCTGGTGCAGCAGCTCATCGCACGGCAGTATAAAGTGACTCCGCTGAATCCGCAGGGGCAGGAGCCGCGCCGGAAGTAACGTCGTTGAAGAGCCGGTCAATCCACGCGTCGCGCGCGATAGAACCGGCGGGCAGCGCCCCCGGCCGAATCCGTAGCCGTCGCGGTGTCGCCGGCGGCCACGGTATCGGTGCCGAGAGGACTCCATGGGCCGGCAGGGTCACTCGCGAATTCGAGGTGATAGGTGCGGCCAGGGATGGTGTTCCATGTTAGGGTGATAACGCCACCGGCCCGGGTAACGGTGGTGAATTGCAGGGGACCGGCGAGCGTATTGGCCGAACGGGGCGTCCAGTTCTTCATGACGTGAGTGGCACTGACATCTCCGTCGGGGAAGAGTCCTTCACTGACGTTTTCATCCTGAGGGCCGAAGCTGAGTGTGTGCTGGGCGACTCCGCTCGCATTGTAAAGTCCGATGGACTCACCGTCGGCATCGAGCTGAAAAGAGGCGTGCAGATCAGAGCCGGGAGCGTTTTGGCCGGTCTGATTGTCCGCCCACACCAGCAGAAAGCCGTGACCGGCAATCGTGGTTCCGGCGGGGAACGTCCACTTGGCCGGCAGGCTGAGATTGTCAGTGAGCGTGCAGCCGGTGAGGACTACGGGCGCGGCGTTAGGATTATAGAGTTCGATCCAATCCTGGAAGAGTCCGTCTGCGGGATCGGGGAACCCGCCCGGACCGGCGTTGTTGGATGCCCATTCGTTGATCTTCACCGGCAGGGGCGCTCCGGAACCGGTGGTGGTAATGTTGACGGTATCGAGGGCATTGGCTCCGAGGGAGATGCCAAAGCGGTCCACGCCCTGCACGGTGAGGTGATTGAGGCCATTGACCAACGGCACCGTTACGGACCAGGCATTCACGGTAGTCCAGGTGATGGGATAGCTCACGCCGTTCACCATGATCGTCATGATGTCGAGATTGGCGTTGCCGGTGAGTGTGAAGGTATCCGTCGCGACGTTGGCATCGTTTCCACCGTTCGAGGTAATGGCAAATGCGGCGTTCGGTACGGCGCTGTTGATCGCAGAGGTAAGCGAAGCCGCACGCTGGCCAATAAAAGCGAGGTGGCTCGCAAAAGGCTGCGCCGGCAGCAGCTGACCAAAATGATTAGCCCACCGGGTCATGTAGGTGAGATTGTAGGTGGTGGCGATCATCTCCCGCAGGTGGCCGTAGTACATCCGGGCGTAGACGGGCACGCTGATGATTTTCGCGACATCACCATTCGGCACCGCTCCGCGGGTGGCACTGTAGAAGGCGTCCATGTCGTGAGGAAAATAAAGCATCCGGCCATCCGACCGCCTGGCGTAGAACTGAACATTGTGCTGGGCCCCGTCGCCTCCATAGCTGTCGCCCGCGCCGGGCAGAACATTCGCCGCGACGCCGCGCAGCCATTGGTCCACATCGAGATAAGTGCTGATCTGGCTGGTGAACGCGGTGCCGGTTAGCTGATTCCACTTCGCGAACTGCATGACCCGGCTGTAGTCGTCGCGGTCTTCGTTGTTCTTGATGAGGAAGGTCCAGCGGTAGCCCTCTTTGTCGTTGCCGAGATCCCGGATCGCGGTGCCCTGGACAGAGTCCGGCGCGGGAATCTTGTTGCCCTCCGCCGTACCGTTGTCGGTGGCATTGAGCTGATAAACGAGTTCGTATTCGAAGACCATGCCGTCTCCGCCGTTCTCGTACTGATCGTTCAGGAAAACGTCCGTGTAGCGGGCAAGCTGGAGTTCCGCCGCGCCGGTAAATTCCGGACGGGGGGCGAGGACTTTCACCAGATCGTGATACTTTGTAGGAACGCCGCCGGCGTGATTGAGCGTCTGATGCGCCAGCATCTCGCGCTGGCCAAACCCGGTGCTCTCTGAGCGGTCCAGAGCCACACTCCGATGGATGCCGCGGAAGAGCTGCTCCGAATTGAAACCAATATTGAATCCGAGGCGCTCCGGGGTGGTGCGGCTGTGTTCGCTGCCTTTGAGCCGCAGCCCCACATCGTAGAAAATTTCCTTTTCGTCGTAGATGACCGTCGAGCGGATGCGTTCGTTGCTCATCAAATTGATGGTCTGGAACAGTTGATCGACGTCCGCCGTGAGCGCCACCAGGCGCACGTTGTGCAGACCGTTGGTGGCGGCCTGGCCGTCGTCCACTTTATAAAGCGCGCGGGACGCCGCGCCATCCGCAGGGAACGTGGAGTGGACGCCCTGGCCGTCGATTCCCTCGACGTAAAACTGCACGATGCTGCCCGCGGCCCTGCCGGAAAGAGTGGCGGTGAAATGCTGCGGCGCAGACGCGCCGGCGGACATCGGCTGGCTGGTCCAGGCTCCTCCATCAACACGGAACCACAGGGTCACGGATCCCACATTGTCAGGATCTGCTGCATCGACACTGACGATCACCGGCACCAGAGCCGCGGGCACGGCAGGGTCATGCCGGAACCCGGAGTAAGTAGGCCCGGTATTGGCGGTGAATGCCGTATTGGGCAATCCCGGCGTCCCGTGTTTGTCCGGAGCATCTAGGATCGTGGTGCGGACCATCCGGTTGAAGTAGAGGCGCGTATTGAATTGACGACAGCCGCTGATCCATTTGGCGCGGAAGGAAATCTGATACTCGCGCCCGTTCACGATGGTATGGCTGGCGGCCAGCGTCGTTTCCCCGTGGTTGCTCATATGATCCGTGCTGCCCGTAGCCACGAGCCGCAGCACTTTGTTTCCAGGCTGAGAGGGATCGTCGATCACTGTGCCGTGATGGTTTCCGATGATGCGCCACTTGGCGGCATCCGTGGTGAAAGTCCCGTTTTGGATCAGTTGGAACGGAGCGGTGGAAGGCGATTCGATGACGCTGATGTCGTCCAGGAGCACTTCACCTTTGTCGAGCAGACCGATCACAAACTCGCTCCACTGCCCGTCCGGTCCGACCGGGCTGGCGGCGGCAATTCCGGTGTAGGAATAGGTCTTCCACGAGGAGCGGCTGCTCTCATCACTCGCGGCCCAGCTTTCCCCGGCGGAGTTGTCCGAGCGGGGATCGCGCAGTTCCAGGCTCGCGCCGCCGGCGTCCGCGGCTTCCGGCCAGCGACCGTCATCGGAATAATGGACGGAATCGGCGGGATTGTCCGCAGCGTCGCGAAGGACTACGAGTTCACCCGTATGAGAAAGTTTGTTGTTGTAGGGACCCGCCGCGATGAGTCCGGGGAATTTTGCCTGAAGCGCCGCAGGATCTTTCGCGACCACGAGGTATCCTCCGGGAGCGATGGCAGTGTCAGGCGCGAATGAGAAGTCTATTCCACCGTCGAGCCGCCAGCCGGTGAGATTTACGGCCTGAGCCGAACGGTTGTACAGTTCCAGCCATTCCTCCGGCGAGGTGCTGTAAACGGTGGCGGGATTGCCTCCGGAAGCCGGTGCATCCAGCACGGGTGGCGCGTGATACATGATTTCGTTGATCACGATTTCGCTGTGGAGCGAGACGGTATTCGCCGCGCCGAAAGTCGACGCGGAGGGCGTCATGAATTCTCCCGTTCCATCGGGGAACCGCCCGCGTTTCTGCGCATGAACCTCCAGCGCATCCGCCACCGCCGTGCGGCCGGGACGGAAAAGGAAGAGCGTGTCACCGGCAGCGGCATTGAACCCGAGAGTCGCCTGATTCAGGACCAGGAACCCGCCCGCCGCGAGCATTTGCGGGGCAAGGGTGAACTCTGCATCCGGCGACGCCCCCGTGCGTTTGATAACATATCCCGAGGTATCCAGCACCGCCGCGCCGCGGTTGATCAATTCCACCTGGAACGGAGCGTCCGCGGCGGCAGTCACCTCATTAAACACGAGATTGTCAGGGAGCAGCGCCTCTGTACCGGCGGGAGTGATAACGGCATTCACCCCTGCCCCGAAGACCATGCCCGGATCGCCGGCGACTGCCTGGTGAACCTCCACCGCCAGCACATTGG
>DATAIE010000309.1:0-10516 GCA_036262875.1 Verrucomicrobiales bacterium | reverse complement strand
GGAAAGCGTGAGGGTATCCGGCAGCACTGCGGCAGCGACGGGCAGGGTGCTGTTCCGTGACATGACGGACTGGAAAGTATCCACGAGCGGCTTGCCGCTGCTGCGACCGAAGACGGCGAGGAAGTTCCCCGTATCCGGCAGCGGAGGCGTGAGGCCCGGCGGACTTTTCTGAGAGTATTTGGCGGTGGAGTAATAACCCAGCGAACTCAGGCTGAGCATGGCCACCACTTTCTCCCCGCGCAGCTTGCACTCGCGTGCATAGGCGACGCTGCCGGATTCCTCCGGCGGGACGGCGGAGGATTCCCCGTTGGCAAAAAAGACAATGCGCAGTGTGCGCTCCTGCTGCGTGTTGGCAAAGGCCTGGCACAGCGCGATGCAGGCGGACACGCCCGAGGCATTGGCGTCTGCACCGGGGCTGCCTGGAGCGGAATCGTAGTGCGCCCCGGCAATGACGATCTCGCCCGCGCGCTCCGGACTGCGGGCGGGAATTTCCACCACCAGATTATAACAATCCAAGCCGCCGGCCTTGTAGACCTGCTGCGAGGGCTTGAATCCCATGTTGGAGCCGCCCAGCGTGCTTTGCAGCCCTTTGACCGTGGCCGTGATGCGACCGGGGAGTGCGGCATGGCGTTCCCCGATATTCGTGAGCGCCTGCACTTCCGACTGGAGGTCTGTGCGGTTCACAGCCTTGCGGCTGCGGCCAAAGCCGGTGTGCGGATGGGTGCTCTCGCGGTAATACACCTTAACGGCGATGACTCCGCTGATGATAAGCCCCACTGGCAGCCCCAGGATAAGAAGGCGAATGACGCTGGCCTGAGTCATCGGGTGTGCAGGAGGACGGCGATGACGCCGGTAATGATAAGACCGGCAGGGAGTCCGGTGAGAAGGAAACGATAAAGAGCGGGCGTTTTCATTTGGGAGGTGCGGGATAGGGAGTCGGGGAATTGGCCGGGAGTTTCGCCGGGTCTCCGGCTACGCTGCCGTCGTCCTTCGCCTTCGCGGGATTCACGTCCTCCCAGTCAAAGGGCTTGTCGAGACTTACCGCGGATTTGGGGTCCTCCAGCTTCCATGAGTCGTCGGCGAACGCGGTATCGCTGAAGTCAAACTTGCCGCCGGGAAGCGCCGGGGCCGGGCCTATCTGACGGACAGGCACGTCACCCCCGGAGACCGCCGGCGCAGCGGCAGCTTCCTGCGCGGGCGCACCCGTGGCGTGCGGCTCCCTTTTGAGGAAGTAGTAATAGATATTGAGCCCCACCGACAGTGCTCCAAAGAAGCACGCGCCGACGAGCAGGGAACGACGTTTCATGCAGGATACCGTAAATGCGTCACGGCACTCCGCCAGGGGCAAAAGCGGGGAGGCAAGAGAAGCTCCCGTGGCCCGCGAAGCGCGTGACGCGGAGCCTAAAAATTGGTGGGGCCGAGGCTCCGCCGAGCCCTGGATAGAGAACGGAGGCGGTGCGGAGCGGGTGCCCGCCTGGAATATCCAGCGGGGGGAGCCTCAGGTGAAGAGGAGACCGCAGGAAAGCAGAACTTCCAGGCTCCCGCCGCGGATGCATTCCTGGACGTTCCGTCGGCTCCGCGCCGCCTTCGCCCTCTTAGACAGGGCTCGGCGGAGCCTCGGCCCCACCTGGGCAAAGGCTCCGCGCCGCATGCTTCGCAGGCCGCGGGAGCGCTATACCCTTCACAGGACCGGCGGGGATCAGCTAGGAACCGGAACTGGCATCCTTCTTCGGCTCGTCCTTCTTTTCGTCGCTCTTCTTCTCATCCTTTTTGTCACCGTCCTTTTTCTCTTCGTCCTTCTTTGGTGCGGCCTCTGTTTTGATCGGCTGGGCAGTCTTCGCCTGTTCTGCGATCTTCGAGACGTCCGCAGCGGGCAGGACCACGGGGGCGAGGCTGATGGTGCCCCCTTCGAGGGTGCCGGACGGCTGGCGAACGACCGAGATGCCGAGGAGCTTGCCGCTGGCCAGGAACACCGGGCAGCCGGAGGAGTCGTTGTTCACCAGCCGGTAAAACGTGCGGGGCTTGGTCGTGATGCCGGAGATCTCCGAGGTGCTCACGGAGGCTTCGCGGTTCAGATTTTGATCGAGGCGTCCGAGAGCAATGCAGTCATCCACCAGCGCACCGGGCGACGAGTCCGCCAGATTGATCGCGTTGAAGGTAACACCCTTGGCTTCAGGGCTGTCCATGCGGACCTTGATGAATCCGAGTCCCAGGTCCGCATCCTTGAGCACGAGATCAGCCGGGATTTCCGTGCCGTCCGCCATGATGACCTTCACCTCTTTGATCTCGGAACTGGCCTTGAGCTTGATGGGACCGGCGGGCGTGTTGACCGTCTTGCCGTCCATCACCGCGGATTTGTCGATGGAGGGCAGCGAAGTGACGATGAGTCCCGTGGCGTCCACAATGGTGCCCGTGGCTTCACTGCGGCTCTCCTTGTCCTGACTGGCGAGAGCGGCCTTGAGCTGGGCAGGGGCATCGCCGTCCACGGACATGATGGTTTTGGAAATGACGGTGAGCCAGACGATGGATTCGCCGTGGTCCTTCGAGAGCTTTTGCGCCGCCGTCTTGAGCTCTCCGCTGGCGGCGAAGAGAGGAGCGGCAGTAGCGAGCAGGGCGGCGGTGGTGATGATGCGGTTCATGGTTTCCAGTGAAGTGTAACGTTTTGTAATTTGGCGGGATGGCGTGAATGATTACCAGCGGGGTTCGATCTCGATGAACATGGTGCGCGGACCGCGCTGGAGGAAGAGGGTGATGCGGCGGGGCTTTGTCTCACGGAATCCGGCGAACATCGCCTTGAGCGCAGCCACGGAGTCCACGTCGCGGTTGTCGATGCGCAGGAGCACATCGCCGGCCACCAGACCGCCGAGGGCGGCCCAGCCGTTGGACTCCACCTTCTCGATGCTCACGCCTTTAACTGCGTCGCCGATATTGGCGCTCACCCGCCGGGCTTTGGAAAGATCGCGCGCAGAGAATTCGAAGCGGTCGTCTTTGTATTCCGGGAGTTCGTTGTCGTCCTGCGGGCGCTTTTCAAGTTTGACACTGAGCTTCACCGGCTGCCCGCCGCGGACGGCGTCGAATTCGATGGTGGCATCCACCGGATAGGCGCGGATGAGTTCCGGCAGCACTTCCGAGTCTTCCGGGCGGCTGGCATTGATGACGCGACCGTCGAGTTTGAGAAGGAGATCGCCCTCCTTCAGTCCGGCCTTCTCCGCGGGGGAGGACGGGGTGATGGCCGTGAGGCGCACGCCTTTTTTGCCAGGCACGCCGAGCGGCTCCTGCAAGTCCGCGGTGATGACCTGCGTGGCCGCGCCGAGCCATGGCTTTTCAGCGACCAGCGGCTTCCGGGACTCCGGCTCGGGGCCGACTTTGACCACGGTGACGAGTTTTTCCCGGCCGCGCTCGAAGGTCACGAGCACGGGTTTTGGTCCGGTGAGGTCTTTGGTAAACTCCGCCGTAAACGCGCGCAGGTCGGCGATGTTGTTGACCGCCTTGTCGTTCGCTTTGACGATGATGTCGTCATTGCGGAGCGGCGGCTTGGCCTCCGCCGCAGGGCCGCCGGATTTCACGGAATCCACCAGCACGCCTTTGTTATCCGTGCGGCGGTGCTCCAGGGCGGAGACGCGGGTGAGATCGCGCACGGTGAGACTCCAGCCGCGCATTTCAGACTCTTTGGCCAGGTTCGGCTCGCGGAGAACGGTGGTGACCTCCCAGGTTTGCGGCTGGCCGTCGCGCAGACCCTTGATCGTCACTTTCGTGCCCGGAGCGGTGCCCATGACGAGCGCATTGAAGAAGGGAAGGTCCTCCGCGGCACGGCTGTCCGGGATCGGCGTTCCATTGTATTCCGTAATGTAGTCACCGGCTTTGATGCCCGCCGCTCCCGCCGGACTGTCGGTAAACACAGTGGCCGCCAGGACGCCCTTTTCCTTTTCCATACCGCGCAGCAGCGGCTGGGTTTCGAGGCCGATCCAGCTCCGCGTGATGCTGCCTTTGGCGATCAGTTCCTGCGCCACCTTTTGCGCGAGATTGGAGGGAATGGCCCCGCCGAGGCTGGCGATGCCCACCTCATTCACACCCACGATTTCACCGGCCAGATTCACAAGAGGGCCGCCGCTGTTGCCGGGATAGATCACGGCATCGTGCCCAATCCATTTGACCAGTTCGCCCACTTTTTCACCATCCAGCGTCATGCCGATCTGGTGGCGCGGCACGATCATCTCGCGATTGGCGACGATACCGCGGGTGATGGACTGTGAAAGGCCACCCGGGCTGCCCATGGCCAGCACGACATCGCCAACGCGCAGTTTATCCGAATCGCCAAACTTCGCGACCGGCAGCGGCTGGTCCTTCAGGCGGCGTGTGGCGAGGTCCAGTTTGATAATGGCGAGGTCCGCGAGCGCATCGGTGCCCACGAGCGTGGCATCCACCTCCTCCCGCGTGGAAAGCGTGCAGACAAACCGCGTGCCGCGGCCGGCAACGTGGTGATTCGTCAGGACGTAGCCGTCCTGGGAAATGATGGCCCCGCTGCCGCTGCCCTGCGTCTTTTTCATGCGGCCGTCCTCCCCCTCCTCCATCACCACGCGGATCAGCGTGAGCGCCGGATAGACCGCGGCGATCGCCGCATCCGTATTCGTTACCGGTGCGGGAATCGGCGTTTCCTCTCCCATGAGAGGCTGGGCGGCCAGAAGGGCCAACAAAGAAAAGACGTGGAGAGAACGGGAGAGTTTCATGCGAAAAGGTGAAGGAATGAGAGCCGGAACGGCAGAAGCGGCACGGTCCGGGGGAATTATCACAGAATTCCGCGTTGCACCTGGTTTTTGTGAAAGAGGTGCGGCAGCAACTTTCTCACCCCGGAAATGGCGTCGCTCGTGCTTACCATTCCCTGGGCACACGAGGGGGCGGAGCAAACAGGGGCTTTCCCTCCGGTGAAAAACCCCTCTCCATCCATACTTCCCTTTCGATTTGCTTCATCATATCGAAGAACTGCGGCTCCGGTACCGAGACAGACCGGAGGATAATCCGGTTGTCTCCGCAGGATGCCATGAGAGGCGAAGGCACATGATAGCCCTCCACAAAGCGGCTCTCGAGGGACACGTCATCCCTGCACCACCGGCCTGGATCATACCCGAGGGATCGAAAGTCCTCAGAAAAGGGAAAGACACTATATTGGTGCCAGAACTGCCTGACGCTGTCCCATTTCCGATAGCTCAAGTCCGCGATGCGTTTCCCGCGAAGACACAGCCACCAGCCGTAAAGACGGCCCCCTTCTGTGTGACGGTATGCGCGAATCCATTGCCGCCTGACGAACAACGGCCCTTCTTTTCTTTTTCGGAACGGAAACATAAGGAAATCTCACAACAGTTGCAGAACACCCCCCCGCTAAGCGATGACAATGGCCGTCTTCGCCTCTCCATTCCATAACTTTCCAACGCGTCTGGAATCCCGGTTGCCTTGCAGGCGTGCACGGGACAAATCGACCTCAACGCCATGAAACACGCCCCTATCAAGTCCGGTCTGTTTGAGAAAAACCGCGAACGCCTGCGCGCGCTGCTGCCGGAACGTTCCCTCGTGATCGTCAATGCGAACGACATCCCGCCCACGAATGCCGACGGGACGATGATCCCGGTTTGCAATTCCGATCTCTTTTATCTCGCGGGGGTGATGCAGGAGGAATCCATCCTTGTCCTCTGCCCGGACGCCCATGAGGAAAAGCACCGGGAGATGCTCTTCGTGCGCGAAACGAACGAGCACATCGAAGTGTGGGAGGGCCATAAGCTCACCAAAGACGAGGCCCGCGAAGTCTCGGGGATCAAGAACATCCACTGGCTCCAGGACTTCCCCGTTTTGATGCGCCGGCTGATGATCGAGGCGGACCACGTGTTCCTCAATTCCAACGAACACCCGCGCGCCGAGGTGGTGGTGGAAACGCGCGAAAGCCGGTTTGTGCAGGATACCATGAAGGCGTGGCCGCTGCACCAGTATCACCGGCTGGCGCGCTGCATGCACGAACTGCGCAGCGTAAAGTCCGCGCAGGAAGTGGAGCTGCTCAAA
This sequence comes from Verrucomicrobiales bacterium, assembly GCA_036262875.1. GTDB lineage: Bacteria > Verrucomicrobiota > Verrucomicrobiia > Verrucomicrobiales > V1-33 > V1-33. Next base: position 4,468 of record DATAIE010000309.1, on the reverse strand, counting down.
GAGGCCTGCGGCATCACGCGCGACGGGTTTTTGCGCGTGCTGAAGCTGGTGCAGCCGGGCGTGACCGAATGCGATGTGGAGGCGGAATTCGCCCACGAATTCATCCGCCGCCGCGGACGCTTTGCCTACAATCCCATCATCGCCTCCGGGAAAAACTGCAACGTTCTGCACTACAACGACAACGACAAGGTCTGCAAAAAAGGCGACCTGCTCCTGCTCGATGTGGCCGCCAGCTACGCGAACTACAACGCGGACATGACGCGCACCATTCCCGTGAGCGGGAAGTTCACGAAGCGTCAAAAGGATGTCTACAACGCCGTGCTCCGCGTCACCCGCGGCAGCATCGAAAACCTCAAGCCCGGCAAGCTCCCGCGCGACTGGCAAAAAGAGGCGGAGGCCCTCATGCAGGAGGAACTGGTGAACCTGGGACTCCTAACCACCAAGGAAATCCGCGCCGCCGAAAAGAAGGACCCTGACAAACCCGCGCTGAAGAAATACTTCATGCACGGCGTCGGCCACCCGCTCGGCCTCGATGTGCACGACGTGTCCACCATTGGCCACCCGTTTACCGCCGGCTGGGTGATGACCGTGGAACCCGGCATCTATCTGCCCGACGAAGGATTCGGCGTGCGGCTGGAAAACGATGTGCTCATTACCTCCGACGGCTACGTGGACCTCATGGATGACATCCCGATCGAGGCGGGAGAGATCGAGGCACTGATGAAGAAGTAAAGACCGCTCTCCGCGCGCAGCGCCGTGGACTGATACCGTTTCCAAAGTTAATCAGCCATCGGCGGGAGGGAGCGCTTTGCGCTCCTCTTCGTCTCCGCCGATGGTGAATAACTTTGCCGCGGACAAAACACCGCCGGTGAATAATTTGCCCGGGCCGGCTCCCGCCGGTGACGGCAGCGCCCCGGGCGCGGCACGGTTTCCGTGGACTGGCCTTGCGAAGGCTTCCCGCAGAGCACCGGCCCGCCCGCAGGCGTCCACCGCGAGGTCTGATAGAACCAAGGCTCATGAAGCTCCTGTATCAGTACGACCCCGTGGACGCGCGGTGCCCCGTGTCATACCCCTCACCCGCAGCAAAGCCATGAACCCGCAAGCAGAACTCACTCATTATGCCGGCTTTGACTGGGCCAAAGACCATCACGACATCGTCATCGTTGATGTTCAAGGCACCATCCTCGCCGAATTCCGCATCGACCATACCGCCGCCGGCTGGCGGACATGGAGGGAAAAATCCGCCGCTTATCCCCGCCTGGGCGTGGCCGTGGAGACGAGTTTTGGCGCGGCGGTCGAACAGTTGCTGGAGAGCGCCGTGAGCGTCTATCCGGTGAACCCTGTCAGTGCCAAACGCTACCGCGAACGCAAGTGCGCCAGCGGCAACAAGACCGACCGTCACGACGCATGGGCGCTGGCCGATGCGCTGCGCCTGGATGGTCAGGCATGGCGCGTTTTGCAGCCGCAGGACCCCCTTGTGGCCGAACTGCGCATTCTCTGCCGCGATGAGGTGGCGCTCATCGAAGAGCGCACCGCGCTGGTCAACCAGCTTCAGCAGGCGCTGCACGAATACTATCCCGCCGCGGAGGAGGCCTTTGACGACTGGACGCAGCGCTCTGCATGGGCCTTTGTCGAGAGGTTTCCCACCGCGGAGGCCCTGACCCGCGCCGGCAAACGCCAGTGGCAAAAGTTCCTGCACACCCACCGGCTCAACCGGCCGGAAACCTTCAGCCGGCGCATGGAAAGCTTTGCCAAAGCCGGGGAATGGAAAATCAGTGCCCCCATGGTGGCGGCCAAAAGCTTTTATGCAGTGGCCAAATGCCGGCAACTGCGCGTGCTCGAAGGCCAGCTTGATGCGTATCGCCGGCGCATCGAAGCCCTCTTCGCGAGTCATCCCGACAGCGGCATGTTCGGCTCCCTGCCTGGAGCCGGACCGAAGCTCGCCCCGCGGCTTTTGGGCGAAATCGGCAGCGACCGGAACCTCTACCGCGACGCCGGCGGCCTGCAGTGCATGGCCGGCACAGCCCCGGTGAGCTATCAGTCCGGCCAGATCCACCGGGTGAGCCTCCGCCACCGCTGCAACAAGATGCTGCGGCAGACGATCCACCATCTGGCCCGCCTCAGCCGCGCGCAGTGCACCTGGGCCGCCAACTACTACGATGCGCTGCGCGAGCGCGGCAAAAGTGACGCCCAGGCCCTGCGCAGCCTCGGGCAGCGCTGGTTGAAGATCATCTGGAAAATGTGGCAGACGCGCACCTGCTACGATCCGGAACTGCACCTCAAAAACCAACTCGCCCACGGCTCCTGGGTTCTCTCCTTTCAACCCTCCACTCCCTCCAAAAAACATGCGAAGAACTTCTCCAAAAAAGCAACTTGCAGCGGATAGAACTTCTGCGGAGCCGGAACGAAGTGGAGACAGCCGAAGGCAAACTTGTCACCGCTTTTGGGTGCGGCGACTTGTCGCCGGGAAAACGGCGGCGGCGAAAGCCACGGTTTCCATGGTCTTTGCACGTTTCCCTGTGGTTCACGCTGTGAAGATTCGGAGAGCGATCCGGCTCGAAAGGAGGAACCACGGAGAGCCCCGGGGCGAACGAACACTCACTCCCGGCGACAAGTCGCCGCACCCGAAAGCGGTAACAAGTTCCCGCAGTCCAAGGCCTTCGGCGATGCTTCGGGAGCTGTCTCTCTGCGCGGTCGTGCTGCCTCCTTCTCACTCCCGGGTGCGTGAGGCTGCGCCGCAGGCTCCGGCCATTTCGCCGAGCGTTGCAAAAACCAGCGGCACGCCGCGACCGGCCACTCTCCATTCCATGGCGTCCAGGTGTCTGCGCAGCGGGGCCATCAGTTGATCTCCGGCGGCCATGATGCCGCCGCCCAGGATGACCACCTCCGGATCAAGCACGTTGATCAGACTCACGATCCCGGCGGCCAGAGCCTGCACGCTTTCCTCCCAGATTTCCTGAGCCCGGGCATCCCCCGCGGCGGCGGCGGACAACAACTCCCGCGTCATGGTAAAGCGTCCACCGGACCTTCTCTCCACGCTGTGATTTCCCACCGCATCCTCCAGGCTTCCCGGCGTCCCCACGATGTCCGGCGCTCCCGCCGGGTTCAGACTGATGTGGCCGAGATGCCCTGCCCGTCCTGCATGGCCCGTTAACAGCCGGCCATCACACATCGCGGCCCCTCCCACTCCGGTTCCCAGGGTGAGCATAAAACAATTGCGCGCGCCCCTCGCGGCCCCGCACCACACTTCCCCCAGCAGCGCCGCATGGGCGTCATTCAGCACCGGCACCACTCTTTCGCGCGCCAGAAAAGCCGTCCAGTCCAAGCCCTCCAGCCCGGCCAGTCTTCCCGGCATTTCCCGGATGGACCGGCTGTCCTTTGCGGCGAGTCCCGGTGCCGCGATGCCGACGCGCTCAATCCGCGTTCCGCACTTCTTTTCTAACACAGCAAGGGCTTCCCGCACACTTTCCCTCCACCTTTCTCCACACAGTGCCTCTCCTTCCGTCAGCGTGGAAGCGACTACGGTCCCGTCTTCTGCAAAAGCGCCGGCTTTGATTTGGGTGCCGCCGATGTCGATCCCGCACAGCAGTGTCATGGGAGGGAAATGACGAAATCAGAAACCAGAAATCCGAAGGAATGACGAATGGTGAATGACGAAATCAGAAATCCGAAGGTCGAAAGAATGACGAATGACGAAACGGCCACCCTGCATCCTCCTGATTCGTGCTTCGTCATTCCTTCGGATTTCCGGTTTCTGATTTCGTCATTCCTTCCCCCACTTCATCATCAACAACGCCCACCCCCCTATCATCAGCACTCCCCCCACCGGCGTCACCGGCCCCAGCCACTTCATTCCTGGCCACAGGGCCAGCGTGTACAGGCTGCCGCTGAACAGCAGAATTCCCAGACCGACGAGCCACCATGCCTTGAGACTACCATTCGTCACGGCCACGACATACATCGCCACGGCGTGGATGAGGTGGTAAAGGACCGCCGTTTTCCAGGTCTCCACGCCGTTCACCACGGACTCCAGTTGAGCCTTGAGGCCATGGGCGCCAAAGGCTCCGTAGGCGACCCCCAGCATGGCAAAGGCGGCGGCGATTCTGGCGGCGAGGGTGTGATTCATCGGTTAGGGAACGCGGGGGAATTTTTTGAAGTCAGGCTTCCGTTTTTCCACAAACGCATTTTTGCCCTCCTTCGCTTCCTCGCTCATGTAATACAGGAGCGTGGCATTGCCAGCGAGATCGAGGAGACCCATCTGGCCGTCGCAGTCGGCATTGAGCGCCGACTTCAGACACCGCAGGGCGAGCGGGCTGTGGGCGAGAATTTCCCGCGCCCACTGGACCGTCGTCGTCTCCAGTTCCGCCAGCGGCACCACGATATTCACCAGTCCCATCTCCAGGGCCTGCGCGGCATCATACTGCCGGCAGAGGAACCAAATCTCCCGCGCTTTCTTCTGCCCCACGAT
>DATAIE010000308.1:0-2139 GCA_036262875.1 Verrucomicrobiales bacterium | reverse complement strand
CGGCGCCACGCCGCCAGCCCCGTGGCTCCCATCGCCAGCAATCCCAGTGAACTGGGTTCTGGAACCTGACCGGCATTGATGGCTTCTCCGTGACCGCCATAGGCATAGTCCACGATCGTGAAGGCATTGAGCGGACTGCCGCTCATGTTTACCCGCACCCAGCCAAAGCGGTCGCCGTCAAACTGCACACCGATGAAGCCCATGCCTGCATCAAGAAACTGGTCTCCGCCGTATCCCCCATTGTAGGCCATCGTGGCGAAATCGAGGGCGGGAAATGCGAGCGACGAGATAGCAGAGCCGGCGGGAACCTTGGTGACGTAGTCGAAATTGCCATTGGCGAAGCCCGCAAAGAGCGCGGCGGGACTGCTCGTAAGGTCCGGATCGATGATGGCATAACCGGTGGCCGCATTGGAGGCACCGAGGGAATGGAGCAGCGTCAGATGGAACGTGTCAAACAGCAGGTCTTTGGAGGCGAAAGAGCCGCCGATGGCCGTATCCTGAACCAAAAAACCCACCTGAGTGTAAGTGATCGCCCCGTCCGCATTTTGCGTCCCGGAGAAAGTGGCGGCGGTGCCGGCGGCCGCGTAAGCAGCGAGCCTGGTCCGTTGAATGACCGCTTTCGGCCGGTGGTGAGTCGGATTGGGATGATCCATAGGTCAGTTGGCTGGTCGGTGAGGAATGAACGGAGTCGTATCTTTCCGCAAAGAAATGGTCAAGATATAACTTACTTCACCAGCAGTTCCCGGGCCAATGACGCAAATGAGTAACCCGTGGAGTGGAGCGTTAACGCCGCATTCAAACAGGGGACCGGCACCGGAGTCTGCGGCGTGCAAAGAAACGCCGGTGTCTGTTTACAGCGCGTATTTCGGCATTACGCTCGCCGCCCCTTTTATGCAGCCTATCCGTTATCCAGCCGACTTGCCCGTGTCTCAGCGGCGCGTGGATATCCTCGCGGCTTTGCGGGCGTATCAGGTCGTGGTGGTGGCGGGAGAGACGGGTTCGGGAAAAACGACCCAACTGCCGAAGATGTGCCTGGAGGCAGGCTTCGGAGAGCGCGGCATGGTGGGCTGCACGCAGCCGAGGCGGGTGGCGGCGATGAGCATTTCCCGCCGGGTGGCGGAGGAACTGGGCGTGACGTGGGGCAGGGAGGTGGGCTGTAAAATGCGCTTCAACGATGATACCGGGCGGGACACAGTGCTGAAGTTCATGACGGACGGCATCCTGCTGGCGGAGATCCAGAGCGACCCGATGCTGCGGCGCTACTCGGCCATCATTTTGGATGAGGCCCACGAGCGTTCGTTGAATATCGATTTCCTGCTCGGTTATCTGAAGGGCCTGCTTCAGAGGCGGCGGGATCTGAAACTCATCATCACGTCCGCGACCATCGATACGGTCGCGTTTTCCGATGCCTTTGGGGGAGCGCCCATTATCGAAGTGTCTGGGCGGATGTTTCCCGTGGAGATTCGTTATGCTCCGGTGGAGACATTTACCGGCGAGCATGAGGATGACATCGGATTTATCGATGCCGCCGCGCGGGCGGTGGAGGATGTGCTCATCGAGTCTGAAGACGGTGATGTGCTCGTGTTTATGCCCACCGAGCGTGACATCCGGGATACTCTCGATGTGCTGGAGGGCAACCTGGGAACCGGCTATGAAGTCCTGCCCATGTATGGCCGCATGGCGGGGGCGGAGCAGCAGCGGGTGTTTTCGCCAGGACCGCGGCGGCGGGTGATCGTCGCGACGAATATCGCGGAGACATCCCTCACTATTCCGCGCATCCGTTATGTGATCGATACGGGATATGCGCGCATGAGCCGCTACAATGCCCGCACGCGCACGAAACGCCTGCCGGTGGAAGCGGTTTCGCAGAGCAGCGCGAATCAACGGACGGGCCGCGCCGGACGCGTGCGGGACGGCATCTGCGTGAGGCTCTACAGCGAGGAGGATTTTGCGAAACGCCCGCAATTCACACAGCCGGAAATCCAGCGTGCGAATCTGGCCGAAGTGATCCTGCGCATGAAGGCGTTCCGTCTCGGAGAGATCGAATCGTTTCCGTTTTTGAATCCGCCGCAAACGGCGGCCATCCGGGGCGGCTACGGGCTGCTGCATGAACTGGGAGCGCTGGATGATACGGAACAT
>DATAIE010000307.1:0-4380 GCA_036262875.1 Verrucomicrobiales bacterium | reverse complement strand
ATCAAGAAGCAGTTGGCCGACATATACTGGGAGCGCTCAGACATAATCAATGAAGTTACCCGGAGACGGGCCGTGGAATATATCCCGCAGCTTGCGGCATTGCTCTCCCGGGATGACAAGTGGATCGCGCTCGAGGCGGTTGAGGCGCTGGGCAAGTTGAAAGCCGCGTCCTGCGGCCCTCAAATCGCAAGTCTGCTAAGATCCAGCGATAGCCGGCTCGTGTGTGCCGCCGCGGAGGCTCTCGGCGAAATGGGAGCCGTTGATTACGCCGATCAACTTGCCGGCCTGATCTCTCACAACGGCCATGCGGTGAGGACCGCGGCCATGTGGGCTCTTTCGAAAATTGGTGACCGCCGCTGCGTCGATATCGCCATGGAAATCTTATTCGGAGCCTCTGCGTCCACTTTTGTTTCCGACGACTATGCACAACTTTGCGCTTTTCAGGTCTTGGAAAAATCGGGCGACCGGAATCTGATCCCCCGCATTGTTCCTTTCCTTGAACATGAGTCCGATTTTCTCCGGCACTCCGCGGTCAAAGCTTTGGGTGTTCTCAAGGCACATGATCAGTCCGTCCGGATCGCAACAATGATGGACGCCTTCCCGGAGGGGGACGCTGTGGCCATTCGGGCTCTCTACCGCCTGGGCGCAAAGGAATACACTCCGCGAATCGCCGCGAAATTGAAGAACACCGTTAACTCCGACGCCAGCGAATCCACAGCGGTCGAAGCAATCAAGGCCCTCGCCCGATTTGAAGCAACGGAATACCTGCCAGACATAGAGGCATTCGAAAAGAAGGAGAAGCCGGGCCGGGCGAAGGCGGTCGCCGCGGGGGTGTTGATGCACATGAAAAAGGAGTCTCCTGGCTCCGTTTCCTCGTACTCCCGTGAGCTCACCGACCTTGACTGGGCCTCCTGTAAAGCATTCTTGGATCTCGCGGAAACCGGTTTTCCGGAATGCGTGGAACCCATGATGGGATTTATCGGGAGATGGTACGAATACAGTGCTGTTGCCAACACACTCCGACAGCTCGGGTGGCAGGAAATGGCAGCGAGGAGAGAGGAGATCGCTTCTCTTCTCCGTTCGAAAAATGACCTGGTTTCTATGGGAGCAGTGCTGCTCTTGAGGGAAATGCATGCGGACAACTGCACGCCCGAAATCGCCAGGCTGCTCGCAGAGGAACGGAGCGCAGACTTGATCATCCAGGCGTTGGTGACTCTTGTACAATTCAAAGCCACCAATGAGGTGGAATCCATCCTTGGACTTGCGAAGAGCAACCAAAACACATACCTCCGAGTCGCGGCCCTCGGAGCGCTGGCACACTTGGAGGGCCGAAGACTGATACCGGCCTTAGGCCCTCTGCTTGCAAGTTCGGAGCCTTATGAGGTTCGATGGGCAGCTTTGGCGTGTCTTTATTCGTTCGATGCACCTGAGTTGGAGAAGGCTGCCGTTGCCATCCTCCATGATGAAACCGCTGAACCGGCTCTGAAGCTCTATGCATTGGAAAAACTATCGAAAAGAAACCCGCTAAAAGCCCGCCAAAACGTAACGATAAGACTGGGGATGCATGAGCCAAATTCTTTTTTGCTTCAGGCTCTCAACGTGATTGCCGCCGGTGACATGCGGGAGGCAGGACCGATGGTGGCGGAGCTTTTGAAGCATCCCGATTCTGAAATCCGTGAGCAGGCGCTCGAAACGCTTGTGAGACTTGGGGCAACGGAGGAGGCCGAAGCCATTGCGGATCTCCTGGAACAACAACCGGATGACTCGCGATATCCAGATCCCCATGCCGGGACGCTTCCGGCTCTCGGAGCACTGAAAGCCATAAAGTATGTCCCGAAAGTGCTGGCCTTGATCGACTCCGGTACACCAGAGGAGATTCGTACAGGAATCTCGGTTCTCGCTGACATGAGAGCAGTGGAGAAAATGCCGCTTCTGTTTCCGTACCTGCCCGACGCAGAAAAGGCCCTTTCGCTGACAGCCGCGGAGGCCCTGATGAAATGCGGCAATATCCCGGAAGAGGCGCTGGCCTTCCTATGCGAAGCGACCGTGACCCGGCCTGAACTCAAAGGCACGTTCCTGTTCGCGGCGCATTTTCTCTATGAACAAAATGAAAATCTGCGCCCTGCGCTCGTGTGGCTGGGAGGCCGGGCGGGAGACGAGCATCCTGAATTTCCTGAAAGCCGGGGAACAGCAAAAACAGCAGTCACCGCTCTCCAGCGCGTATGGAGGCTGGCGGAGAAATCAAAACAATTGAACGCCCGCCGGCAGGCGATGCTCATAGCCATCGATCTCATTCAAGCGGCGGTATGGTCGCCGGCGGATGCCGGATGGTTGGATGCCGTGGCGGGCGAGTTTTCAGATCCGGATCTGGAGGCAAAAGCCGGAAGAATCAAAGCGATGGCGCAGCAAATACGGGAGCGTGATCCCGTCTACCTTGCCCTTCAGGCTGCCCCCTATGCGCCGGTGGCATGGGCGGCTCTGTGGGCTCTTCTTTTGGCGGTGTATCCGTTTTTCATGCCCGCCCGGTGGGTCCTTTGGAACCGCTGGACGCGGCGGATTGCAGGGCTGGGTATCGTCGGCCCGCTGGTGGTCAGAGTTCCATTTCTTCGGAACCGGATATGGCGACCATTCCGTGACTCCCTCGTGCCTCCGGTGGAGATCCAGACCTTTGACGAGTGGCTGTTCTTCGACACGGTGAAAATGAGCCCCGTTGCCGCGGAGGGCGAGACCGTCGAGGCGCTGCCGGCCATTCTCTCAATGAAGGGAATGAACGTATTGGAAGGCCTTTCGGGTTTGGGGAAGACCACCCTGCTGCAGGCCGCAGTCATTCGGGCTTCCAATCCCGTGGCATTGCTCCACGCGACCGAATGCGCACAGGGAATCCTGGCGGCTCTCCAGCAACGGCTTCCACCGGTGGTGCAAAAAGACGCGAGGTTTCTCCGGGCACTGGTGTTGCGCGGGTCTCCGGCAATCTTCGTGGATGGCGTCCAGGAAGCGCCTCCCGCCGTACAGGCACGCCTGGCAGAGGAAGTGAATGCAATGTCCGGCGCGACCGTTCTTTTGGCGACGCAGCCCACAGGGTGGAAACCGCCAAAGACGGCGCGGGTCTGGCGGCTGGTGCCGCTATCCAACAAGGACATTGCCTCATTCCTGCTCAAGCATGGAGCCATCGCTATCGAAACCCGGGAAGCTGGCCCCTCGCCGGAAAAGTGGGCCGGATTTATGGAACGCGCGCAGAGGTTGCTGGCGCAACTGGAGTCCCAGGCGGACGGGCAACAGGAATCCCCCGCTGTCCGCCGGATGTTGAGCAATCCCATGGACGCACGCCTGGCGGCGGAAGTCATGGCCGGCGGGGAAACACCCATACCGGATCAACTGCTGAAGCAGCGGATGCAGCCTGTCCACGGTCAATACGAACAGGACTGCGGCGAACCGTTTCCCGCCGCCGCTTTTGCCGACCATCTGGTCGCTCAGCGATTGCTGGGTGCGCCGGCAATCGATATGACCGGTTTCGAAAAACCCGCGACCTGTCTGGCGAAAGAGCGTCTCCTCCGCAAGGCGGGAGACGGCTGGCGTTTCCGGCACGACAAATTGATGGACTGGTTTCTGCGTCCGGCATTCGAGAACGCCGCTCTCGAAACCGCCGCGGCATTAAAAGCAGATTCGAGATTCTCCGGCGTCGAAGCGATTCCGGGAAGCTGATCCGCATCATACGGATCATTTCGGGCGGCGGTGCTCTCAGGGCACCAGCGGCAGCCTGGGCACCACGCGATAGAAGCGGCGACCGGCTGGAAGAGGAAGGGCCGGCGCAGTGGGACGGCCGGAGGTGGTGGCACCGGCGGACGGGAGAATATTGTCCAGCAGGATGGACCACGGGCTGGAAAGATCGAGGTTTGACTCGATCCGGTAGATGCGCGTGGGTTTACTCGTCCAGGTGAGGTCGGTGATCCAGGGGCCGTTGAGGATGACCTGATGAGGGCCGGCGAAGGCGGTGATATCCAGCTTGTCAGAGCTGCCGGAGGGATTCACGGGATTGGTGTCGGCGGCGTATTCGCCCGCATCAGGGACTCCGTCATCGTCGGAGTCAGAGCTTCCGTTCAGCTTGGAAAGCGTACCTGTGTAAAAGCGCTCCCACGGATCTGGAATGCCGTCGGCGTCAACGTCCGGGCCGGGGAATATCGCGGTGGTGGCGACATTGATGCCGGTGCCGCTCAACGCGATCCAGCCGGTATTGGCGCTCCATGCATGGCCGAGGAGTTGGCCGGTAACGAGATTGATGCGCGGATCGCCGGTGGCCTCGAAGTTGATCCAGCCAATATTTGCCCCGTAGGCGAAGCCGCGCAGTTTCGCCTGAAAGGTCACGCCATCTGACGAATAGTC
>DATAIE010000306.1:0-8255 GCA_036262875.1 Verrucomicrobiales bacterium | reverse complement strand
CCAATGTGTGGGCACCGGAGCACCTGAGTCTGGTCGTCAGCGCGAAGGAAGAGGCCCGCATTCTCCCTAAAATCCGGAGTTCCGGAGCGATCTTCATCGGGAACTATGCTCCGGTGGCGTGTGGCGATTTCCTTGCCGGGCCGTCCCACACCCTGCCGACGGGCGGAGCCGGGAAATCTTTCCCTGGACTCACCGTGGATCAATTCCAGCGCCGCACCAGTCTTGTCAGGATGAGCAGGAAAGCGCTGCTGACCTCCGCGCCGTTCATCGAGAAGTTCAGTGAAATCGAAGGGCTCGCGGCCCACGGACGCTCCGCCTCTTTGCGCGCGATGGACTGAGGGGCGGAGCCGTATTCCGGCTTGGCAAGCGCCCCGGGAAATGGATAAGATGCGCACCTTCTCATCCTCCCTCCTGTGAATTCGTCTCCTTTCCGCGCTCTGATCCCGGCCCTGACACTGGCTGCACTGTCCACGCCGGCTCTGGCCACCCCCCCGGCGTCGCCGGTCATCACTTCGGGCACGTGGAACTCGTCCAACTCCCTGACGCTGAACTGGCAGGATACGTCGACCGATGAGGACGGGTTCATCTTCGCATACCGCGTGGGAACGTCGGGGAACTTCACCCCCTATGGGGACGATATCGCCAAGAACAAGGTCACCAAATCCTTCACCATCGACGCGTCGTTCCGGCTCTGTGACTATGTTTTCCAGTGGGTGGTAGTGTCCTACAAAGTGGTGGGCACGGGGAGGGAGTACGGTCTCTCCGGGACGATCGATCTGATGCCGCCTCCTCCGGTGGGGACTACGCAGTGTCCTCCTATTCTGCGCACAGGGACCTATCTCAGCGGAATGGTGAATGCTCCGCTGTCTCAGCAATTGGACATCGTCCGCCGGAACACCACGACCGGCGTGCCGATCGTGCTTACCAGCGGCATTACCGGCACCGGTCTTCCGTCCGGACTGGCCCTGACACCTGCCGGGCTCATCACATGGACACCAACTGCGGTAGGCCGGTATTCTTTTCCTTTGAGTGCTCAGGAGGGCGGCAGCCCGGTCCTGACCAAGACCATGAAGATCACCGTCTTCCGGCCCGTTCCGGCCCTCGTTGCACCGGTGAACAGCACGCCGCTTACGAACCGGACGCTGCGAAAAGGCGGGGCACCGCTTCAGATCGATTTGAGCAATCATTTCAGCGACCCGGACGTCACGCAGGCTTCGCGTATTGTCTTCAATACCGGGACGATGGACTTCGTCTATTACCCCTCCGCGGCCCCGGCGACGGTCACCAACTTCCTCGGCTATATCTCGAGAGGTGACTACACGAACAGCATCATTCACCGGAGCATCCCGGGATTTGTATTGCAGGGCGGGGGATACAAGGCGGTCGCAGGCGCCACCTCGGTGCCGCGTCAGCCCGCCGTCGTAAATGAGCCGGAAATTTCGAACACGCGGGGCACCGTGGCGATGGCGAAACTGGGCACGGACCCAAACAGTGCGACCAGCGAGTACTTCATCAGTCTGGGAGACAACGCCTCGAACCTGAATAATCAAAACGAAGGGTTCACGGTGTTCGCCCGGGTGGCTGGCAACGGGATGGCGGTGGCCGACGGCATTGCCGCTCTGACCACGAAGGATTTTTCGACGACCAATTCAGCCCTGCCGGACTGCCCGGTCACCAACCCGCCGCCTGCGGCTTTTGACACCGCTTCCCTGGTGAAAGTGGTATCCGCCGCACCGGTGAATCCACTGTCCTTCACCGCGCAGTCCTCGGCCCCTGCGATTTGCGAGGTCGCCGTGGCGGGCTCTCAGTTGACCCTGACGTCTCATGCACCCGGCACTGCCGTCATTTCGGTAACGGCGACGGATCTGGACAACCAGCCTCTCCCGGGCACCTTCAACGTCACGGTCAACGAACCACTCTCCGACTGGCTCACCGCGCAGAATTTTCCCGTTCCTGCGGATGCAGCGGCGCTTTCCAATCCGGATGGTGACGCGGCGGTGAACATCATGGAGTATGCGTTGATGACGAACCCGCAGTCACCCTCCCCGGCGCCGCTTCCTCAGTCCGGCGTGACAACCGTGGGGGCCAGCAAATACCTCACGCTCGCTTTCCCCGTCCGGAAGTATACCAGCGATGCGTTTGCCTACGCCGTGGAGGCGGGCAACGGACTTGAGGGCGGGTGGACGCCGGTGTGGACTTCCGCTCAGGGTTTTGCTCACGCTCAGGTGGTCAGTTTCACGGATCAACCGGACCGCACGAATGTCACGATCCGTGACACAGCGGCCATCACGGCAGGGGGGAAGCGGTTCCTGCGCCTCCGCGTCACTGACACTCCGCAATAAACCGGCTGTCCGCTTCCTGGCATTATGAATCTCCGTCTCGATGGACGCACCGCCCTCGTCACAGGGGCCACCCGCGGGCTGGGTGTGGCCATGGCCCGGGCCCTGGGCAAGGCCGGTGCGAAGGTCGCGGTGAATTATGCGAATTCCGATACGGTAGCCGCCGCGGCATTGGAAAGTCTGCTGGCGGATGGCTGTGACGTGCAACTCTTCAAGGCGGATGTCACCGACCCGGCCCAAACGCTTGATCTGGTTAGCCGGGTGCGCGCCTCGCTGGGACCGGTGGATGTTCTGGTGGTGAATGCCACGCCGGATCAGCCGCACTGCCCCGTGGAGGAATACGACTGGGCGTTCTGCCAGCAAATGCTCGATTTTTTTGTGAAGAGTCCGTTTCTGCTGACCCAGGCCGTGCTGCCTGACATGAAGGAGCGGCGACACGGCCGCATCATCAACATCACCAGCGAAGTCTTTGTCGAAGGCACGCCGAACTTCTGCGCTTATGTAGCGGCGAAGGGAGGACAGGAGGGGCTCACACGATCCCTTTCCCGGGAGTTGGCCCCGTGGGGAATCACCGTGAACAGCGTGGCGCCGGGATGGGTTCCGGTGGAGCGCCATGCACAGGATCCCAAAGCTGCCAAAGACGCTTATCTCGCCACCATTCCCGCCGGCCGCTGGGGTACCCCGGATGATGTGGCCGCTGCCGTCGCCTTTCTTGCCAGCAACGAAGCTGCGTTCATTTCCGGCCAGTCGCTGGGAGTCAACGGCGCGAGGACGCTGTGACCTGCCCGCCATGACTCCCCAGGTCGAGCCGGATGGATTCGCAATGGTCGAGGATGTACTTTCTGCGCAGGAAACCCGCCAACTGCTTGACGAGCTGGGCGATTCCGGAGGAGCAGGCCGCCGCGGATTGCTGGCGCTACCGGCCGTCGCGACTCTGGCAAAAAGTGAAAAGCTGCTCGCTTTGACGGTGCCCTGGCTGCCTGGTCCCGCCCGTCCGGTGAGAGCGCTTTATTTTGATAAGACCGCTGAAACCAACTGGGTCGTTCCCTGGCATCAGGATCTTACGCTGGCCCTCGCCGGGAAAGCGGAAGTGACAGGCTTTGGTCCGTGGAGTGAGAAGGATGGAATCCCTCACGTGCAACCGCCCGCCCGGCTCCTTGAGCAGATGCTGACCATCCGCATCCATCTGGACGACACCCACAGAGTGAATGGCGCTCTGCGGGTATTGCCTGGCTCACACCGGCACGGGCGTCTGTCCGCCGCAGGCATCACAGAATGGCGGGCGCAAACGAAGGAGTTTCTTTGCGAAGCGAAGGCCGGCGACGCGTTGCTGATGCGGCCATTGATCCTGCATGCTTCAGGACGCTCCACTGGTGGCGGACACCGGCGGGTCCTGCATCTCGAGTATGCGGGCTTTGCCCTTCCGGGAGGACTCCAGTGGCATGAGGCGGCCTGACAAACGAAGGGGCCCATGAGCCGGATGCGACTCATGAGCCCCTGACGGTTTGCGCTCCGGATTACGGGCTGACCACTTTAAGGCGCAGATACTTCTTCGATCCGGGCGTCATGAGGGAGACATCGGAGGCTTCAATGGTTTGGCTGGAGGCCGTATCGTTTGTAATCACTTGAGTGATATAGGTGGCGCCCTCATTCCAGGTGACCATGTCGTCGGAGATTTGCGGAATGATCTGCACCGCGCTGTTGATCAGCTTGGAGCGGGTGTAGCGGAGAGCCAGACGGCCATTGTTATTAATGAGCAGCGGTGGTGTGTTGCGGACGGTGGGATCGGTGCCGAGCGCGTATTCCACCACGTTCACTGTGCCGTCGCGGTCCGGGTCGGCATTAGCCGCCTGATCGGCTGCGGGAAGGGAGCCCAGCAGGCGGGCCGTCCATGCGGCGTAGGTTTCACCGCTGCTGCTCTCCACCGTGACGATGACCGAGTCATTGACGGTGGGCGTGCCGCCGGGGCCGCTGGCGGTGATGCGAAGTTCATAGACACCGGCTGCGGAGAATGAAGCATCCGTGTCCTTGCTGGCCGGGGCATTGAAGTTCACTGTCCCGGGACCGCTGACCTTCGTCCACGCAATCGTGATGCCGCCAGGGGCAACGGGGCCTGGGAAGACGTAGCCGTGGAGCACCGCCGGCACGGGCATCGTGACAGTGAGGTCCTGCGGAGCGATGACCCCAAAGGCCGAGGGGCCGCCGGGGCTCGGGGCCGCGGGCTGCCAGCTCTCCCGCACGTTCCATGAGGAGCGGGCCGCCGTCGGATCGATGATTTCGAGAGAAGCGCCGGACCGGGTCTGTGGATACCAGTCACCTTCATAACGGAAATCGAGAATCCCCAGTCCGTAGGTGGCGGTTTCGATGCGGACGGTTTCACCATTGTTGTCCAGTTTGCCGCTGGTCCACTGCACGGCGGAAACGCCGGGGAACTGCGTGTTAAACTTGGCCAGTTCGCCGGTGATGACGGTATAGGCACCGGCCGGCAGAGTGGTGGCGGGGAAGGTGAAGGAAATACCGCTGGTAAAGCTGATGCCTGTGAGGGTGAGCGGAGTGGCTCCGATATTCTTCAACTCGATATACTCCGCCTGGCTGCTGGATGGCGGGTCGAACATCATTTCTGTGACCCGCAGTCCGTTGAGGATATCCGTCTCGGAGGATACCGAAGTCCCGTTGGAAAGACCCGGAGTGGGAATGGTGAAGAATCCATACACTGAACCGCCGTCCGTCGTCCGGCCCTCTGAACGGTCTTCGATTCCCGGGCTCACCACGACGTGGTCAATGTCTGCGCCGGACGGCGAGAGAAGCGTGAGCGAATCGTGTGTCCGGGAGAGATTGAAAGTGAGCGTATCCGGGCTGCTGCCTCCATTGGCGCGGAAGGCCGTGAATCCGCCCGCAGCGATATAACTCAGCGGCGGGATGATGTAGAGACTGCTGTCCGAAGCGGAGAGGGCGAGCCCGTAGTTGGTATAATCGTCGGTGAGCGCATAGCCGCTGAGGATGACCGGCTTGGTGCCCGGATTGAAAAGCTCCACGAAGTCGCTGTCCACGATGATGTCGTTGCTGGCCAGCCATTCGTTGAGACGCAGACCATCACCGGAGGCAAAGCCTCCGCCGTAAGGCGTATTTGCTGTTCCGACGGAGGGAACACACAGCATCCACGCTCCGGAGACCGGGCTGCGGCCCACCGAGAAGTTGGCGATTTGCGGACCGAAGCTGATCGTGTCCACGACCGTCGATGAGCGGTAGAGGGTGATGACCTCTCCTCCGGAATCGAGTCCGAATCCGGCGTGCAGTTCACCGGCCTGCGAAGGGAGGCTGTCCACCATGATCGCGAGGAAGCCGCCGGCGGGAATGGTGGTGCCGGCGGGAATGGTGTACTTTGCAGGTTCCTGCGGGTCGTCGCTGAGCGTCCACGTGCCAACATCCACAGGAGTCGCTCCGTAGTTTTGCAGCTCGATGACGTCCGGGTGACTGGTGCCGAGAGTGTAAGCGGTGGTATTGTTCGCGAGGACTTCGCTGAGCACTACCGCCGGGGAATTGGTGCCGACCGTCCAGGTAAAGACGCTGGGAGTAAACTGCCAGTCGCCCGAGTCGCGGCGTCCTTCGATGGAGAGCGTGTGCGGGCCGTTGGCCAGTCCATTGATTGAGAGCGGCGTGGAAAAAGGAGTTTCCGCACTGACTGCGCCGCCATCGAGAGACCACCGGTAGCTCGTATAACCGGAGTTCCACGAAGGCTGGCCGGTCAAGGCCAATGCCGCCGCGGGTCCCGGGTTGAGGACGAAGGCGGTGGAGGCATCCGGGCTGAAACGGGGCAGTGCCACCGCGATACCCTCGGGCACCAGGCCGCCCTTATCCCGGCCCTGCAGGCCAGTGCCGCGCGCCGGAGAGTTCTCCGGTACCTTGAAGGCGGCGCGAACCTGCTCTGCCGTGGCTGTCGCGACATCCGGAATCAAAGACAGAGGCAGCAGCGGATCGCCGACCGTGTTGCCCGTGCCCGGACCGGTCCAGGCCACGGGCAGAATGTTGTTATTGAAGGTAACGGTAGAAGAAGCCTCCGTGTAGTTTCTCACGAGGTTCTCGTTGTCGTAGAAGATGTTGCCTTCGATCAACGCCCCGGCTCCGATGGTGGTGCCTTCGTCTGCAAAGTTCACCGCACCGCTGGCGGTATCGATGCCGCCGGTTTTCGTGGTGTGGACGATGGTGTTCTGCACGAGGTAGAACGAGTTGCCCATTTTCAGAGTCACCGCCTGATCGCAGTCATAGAAGAGATTGCGGATCACGGTGATTTCGCTCTTGGCTCCGTTGTCGTCGCCGCCGGAAATGCCGCTGGAACTGTCCGGCGAGGATCCATTACGGTGAATGTGCAGGAAGACGTTGCCCTCCACCCATGCATCCGTGCTGTCGAGATCGAGCGCATCGTCATCGGAGCCGTTAAAGACACAGTTGAACACCTGGAGGATGGGGCCGGGGCGGTTGCCGCCGGTGAAGTCCACCGTGTCATTGTAGCCAACGGGGTGACCAAAGATGCAATCCCGGATGATGCCGCGACCGCCGGTTGCAATGCCGCCGGTGCCGTGCACGAGCTCGAAGGAGGCCGTGGCGGTTGGGAAGGTGCAGTTGCTGACGACGAACGAACTGGCGTCGAGCGACAGATATTGCTTTGCCGTATTAAGGAAGGTGACGCGGTCGATCGTGACGCTGGCTCCGGCTTGGGTGTGGATGGCCGTGCCGTCATTGTGATCGAAGATGAGGTTCGAGAAGCGGCTTTCCTGCGATCCCCCGCCTCCATTGACGACAATCCCGCTCCAGTTCGCGGTGGCCGCAGGCGGACGGTCGAAGCGGATGGGAGCCGCTGCCGTGCCTTCCGCGATCAGGCGACCGCCGGAAGCAACGGTAAGGCTGGCGCCGGAAGCGAGGAGAACCGTAGCTCCCGGACTGATGGTGAGAGTCACGCCACTGGGTACGGTTACGGAGCCGGTCACATTCCAGGGTCCGGCTGCCGGCGTCCAGATTTCGCTGGCGGCGAGATTGCCGGTACGGGTAGTGCCGGCCGCGCCGAAATAGATGGTCACGGTCTGAGTGGCCACTACGGCATCCGCTTCATCCCATGCAGTGCAGGTCAGCGTGTTGAGTCCGGGCACCAGTGTGATGGCCGTGCCGGCTGACCAGGTATTGTCGTAGGGGCTGTGGGTTACGGTGACTCCGTTCACGGTTACTTTTGCCGTGCGCACCGGATCGATGGCCCCGCCGAGTCCGCCGAGATTGTTGGCAGCCGTGGTGGTGGGGTAGCCGTTCGTTACCGTAAGCGTCGTCGTGGCCGTGAAGGCTGTGGGCAGGAACGTCTCAATGGTGGTACGGCGGGTATCCATGAACGACTTGATGGCCGTCCGGATGGCATTGCCGTTGGGGTTGGCATTGTTTCCGTTGGGATAAGTGGTGCCCAGGAAGGAGGGTGGAAGCTGGGTGTCCACGAGCGCATCGAAGAAGGTCTTCTCGAAGATGGTGTTCAGTTGATGCCTGAGCGCCGCCTTGAACTTCCGGCCCGTGACCGGATTCCGGTAGAATTTGTCCATCTGGGGAACGGTGGCGCCGTCATTTTGCGGCCACGGATTCGCTGTCGCCTGGAAAATGGTTCCGGTTGCAGGGGCGACTTCATCACCGAGGCCGATCGAGTTGAGATTGAAACAGGTGTCGTAGTCGTGAGAGATGATCTTCGCGCGCCGGTCGATCTCGCCGCAGTAGATGGAATAGTCGTCGTCATCGCCATTGGAGGGATTCGTTTCCGCGTGGTTGATGATGGCAGTGAAGGCCCACCATTTCACCCACTCATCGATATCGATGCTGGCGGCGATGGCGGTGTCAAAGTTGGCGATGGTGCTGTTATTGACCGCCTGGAGCCAGGCATCGAGATCG
>DATAIE010000305.1:0-4160 GCA_036262875.1 Verrucomicrobiales bacterium | reverse complement strand
TGTCTTTGAACTGTATGAGGCCTCCACCGAGACCGAAACGCCGTTCAATATCCTGTATTCCAACACGGAAACCCTGAGACCGGCGCTCTTTTCAGCGCAACCCCGCCCGGTCGTGCTCCGTCGCTATAAGGATGATGATCCGCTCGGGAAAGCTGCCTCCGATGCGGGGCGGCGGCTCTTGGAATATCACCTCGATACCAACCGCGAAGGCTATGAGACCGTCACGGAAGCCATGAGCGCGATTGTGCTGGATGCGCTCTTGCCGGGGCGGGGCCTCGTGGCGCTCAAGTATGACGCGGATTTTGTGCCGATTGCGGAACCTCGGCCACCTGATGACGACGACACCACGCCGGTCAAGGAGACCGCCGAAGAGCCCGCCGAATACGCCAAAAACGAGCTGGTCTGCCCGGAGTCCATTGTCTGGGATCGCATCTATATCGGCTATGCCAAGAAATGGAACCAAGTTCCCTGGATCGCCTATGAGTTCCATCTGACGAAAGAGGAAGTCGCCGCCAAGATCGATAAAAACATTGCGACGAAACTGACCTATACATCCTCGCAAGACGCCGAAGACGGAGAAAAGAAATCGAAAAAAGACGAAGACAGCATTGGCGACCGCAAGACGGCGCTCATCTATCAGATTTGGGACAAGGCAGGCGGCAGGAAGATCAAGTATGTCTCGCCCAACTACACAGAGGATGTCCTAAAGGAGCAAGACGACCCGCTCCAACTTACGGGCTTCTTCAATACCCCACGCCCGCTGATGTTCGTCGAAAAGTCCTGCTCCTTGGTGCCGACCGCGCCGTACAAAATGTATAAGACCCAGGCGCGTGAACTGAACCGACTGACTAAGCGGATCGAGAAAATCACAGAAGCCATTAAGGCGCGTGGTCTGTATGACGGTGCCTTAGGCGACGATATCAAGAAACTCATCCAAGAAGGCGATAACGCCCTGGTTCCGGCGGAAGTCACGTCCTCACTCTCCGCTGAAAAAGGCTTTCAGAATGCCATCTGGATGCTGCCGATTGAGACGCTGATTGCCGTCTTGACGCAGCTCTATCAAGCCCGCGAATCGTGCAAGCAAGTCATTTACGAAATTACGGGTATTTCCGACATTCTGCGTGGGGCTACGCAAGCCTCGGAAACCGCCACGGCGCAACAGATCAAGAATCAATGGGGCACGTTGCGACTCAAACGGATGCAATCAGAAGTCGCCCGCTATATCCGTGATCTGCTCCGCATGATGATCGAGATTGCAGGCTCCAAGTTCAGCGAGGAAACCTGGGCGCAAATCACCGGCCTGCCGTTTGTCCTGACCGCGCAACGCCAGCAGCTTGAACAACAGGCGCAAGCCTTCACCCAACAGCAGGCCATGCTACCCCCTGAGCGGCAGCAGCCCTTGCCGCCGCAACTCCAGCAAGCCTTGGCGCAGCCGGTATGGGGCCAGGTGTTGCAACTCCTGAAAGACGACAACCTCCGGGCCTACCGGATCGATATTGAAACGAATTCCACGGTGCAGCCTGAAGCGGCTGAAGATCAAAAATCCATTACGGATCTGCTGGGGGTGTTGGGCCAATATCTCCAAGGCGTCGGCCCGCTCGTGATTAACGGCTCCATGCCGTTTGAGGCCGCGCAAGCCATGATGCTGGCGATTGCGCGACGGTTTGCCTTTGGCCAGGAAATTGAGGACTCGCTGAAAGCCATGAAGCCCCCGCAACCCCCACAGCAAGACAATGGGGCCGCACAGGAAGCACAGATGCAGCAAAAGATGCTCACCATGCAGACCCAAATGAGCCAGAAGCAAATTGAGTTTGCCAAAGAAAAGGCGTCGATGGATCTGGAGAAACAAAAGATGCAGGCGGAGCACGAGCACGCCAAACGGTCGATGGATCTGGACATGCGGGAGGCTGAGCTGAACGTCAAGCAGCATCAGGCTGGACTGGAGCATCAAGTCAATCAAGCGATGTTTTCCATGAAGGAAGAACACGCGAACAACGAATTGCAGACGCGGCACAAGCAATCGGAGTTAGACCGGCGCACCCATGCGCTCAAGACCGAGAAGCAGGACGACGGTGACGTGAAGGCGATGTTGAAGGAAATCTTATCGAGGCTGAGCGCCCTAGAAGGCAGAGCAGCTTAACGAGGAGGAGAGACATGAAGAATCTTCGCTATCTATGCTTGTTCGGGGTGCTGCTGGCCTGTGCGCCGGAGTGGACCTATGCCGGGATGAGCGATTGTCTTGCGACCGCCTCGGCCCCGACATTCGAGGAGAATAAACCCGCACCGTGCAGCCTGGATCTGAACGGGAATCTTCGCACCTCTGGCACGTTCAGCGGGTCGATCAGTAATGCCGATGGGGCCATTGTCGATGGCGCCAATGCGACGATTAAAGCGACGGTCAAGGACTATACGAACAGCAATCCGATGGCGACCATTCTCGTTGATACCAACGGTGATCCCGCTACGGTCGGAGGGGGCACGCAGTACAACCAAGGGACGGTTTCAACGACCACCGATACGATGACCATGGCAGGCTGCGTGCGCGTCGATACGCCCGCCGTGGCCTCGGGTGTCATTGACGGGGATCGGGCTCGCTGCATCGTGGATAGTACAGGCCGTCTCTGGGTCCACACTGGCATCGTTGATACTCTGACCTCCATTACGAATCCGGTTGCAGTCACCGGCACCTTCTGGCAAGCCACGCAGCCGGTGAGCGGAACGGTGACGGCCAATGCCGGAACCGGCAACTTCACCGTGACGCAAGCCACTGGCACCAATCTGCACGTGGTTTGCGATTCAGGGTGTAGCAGCTCAGCAGGGTTTGGCGATAACGGCGCCTTTACCTATGGGACCACCGCCGTGAATCCTATTGCTGGCGTACTCGATGATACCTCGACAAATACCGCCACGGAAAATAGCGCAGCAGTGGCCAGGATTACTGCACAGAAAGCGCTGCACATGAATTTGCGGAACAATAGTGGCACGGAGGTCGGCACGTCCGGCGCTCCATTACGGACTGACCCGACCGGCTCCACCACGCAGCCGGTGTCAGGCACGGTCTCCATTACCGCCAATAGTGCCGTGAACATTGCCCAGATGAACGGGGTGACGACTTCCATGGGTGTTGGCGCATCCGGCACCGGAACTCAGCGCGTGGCGTCACTCATTCATGACGGGACGGATACGGCACAAGTGACCGCCACCAGCGGCGGCTCGTTGCAAGTCGAGTGTACGGCAGGGTGTAGCGGATCAGGCGGCACCTCCTCCAACTATGGATCGGCGTTTCCTTCAGCGGGCACCGCCGCAGGCTTTACCGATGGGACCAACATGGTCGCCGGTCGGGTGGTCACGTCGGCACCAGGCACCTCGGATGCTGGTCTTGTGGTGAGGCCGATCAGCCCGGCGAGTTCAACCATTGGCTCAGCGGTGCCCTCAGTCGGCGTGCAAGTGACTGGATCAGATGGGACGAACGCCCGTGCCCTGGCGACCGATACCAGCGGCAATGTGCAAGCCAACGTGAAGCAAATCAATGGCGTAGCGCCGTCGATGGGGAACGGCATCAGCGGGACCGGCGTGCAGCGCGTCACGATTGCCTCGGACAGTACGGGCCAGGTGGCTCTCGCCTCTGGCTCTAATACAATCGGCGCACTGACGGCCAACCAGTCCGTCAATGTCGCGCAAATCAATGGCGTGGCGACCACCATGGGCAATGGTGTCGCCGGGACTGGTGTGCAACGAGTGACCATTGCGAGCGACAGCACCGGCACGGTGGCCGCCACGCAAGCGACCGCCGCCAACCTGAACGTGCGGCCTGATACGAGTGGCGCAACGGGCGCGGCACCCCCAGCGAGAGCGAACTTTACGGGCGGTTTGCAATCTGGAGCGACGGGCGGCTTCCTCGGCGGGTTTGCCGTCTGCGACTCCTTTGTCAATGTCAATGTGAGTACAGCAACGACGACCGCGCTGATTACCGGCGTCTCAGGTCGTCATGTGCGCATCTGCGGTATGAGCCTCGTTACGGCTGCGGCTAACAATGTCGCCTTGATATCGGGGACGGGGGCCACCTGCGGAACCGGGACCACTGGCATGAACGGCGGGACCACGGCGGCCTCTGGGTGGAATTTCGCCGCAAACGGCGGACTCACCCAAGGGAACGGCCT